>CALBWZ010000192.1 GCA_937893415.1 uncultured Comamonadaceae bacterium
GGCACCACAATCATTTGATTGCCGGCGCGGTGCCACTTGGCAACTCGTTTGGCAACGTTGCGGATGCGCTCGGTAGACCCCATAGAGGTGCCGCCGTACTTGTGAACAATTAAAGCCATGGTTTTATACATTGGTCACCGCGCAACAAGTGCGGCGGTGCAGGATGAAAATGGTGAGGCAATGACCCCGTTTGAAACTTCTTTTGAAATCTCTTTTGAAATTTCTTTCACTGCCTCTTGTTTGATCTGACCGCGACTGGGTTGGAGCAAATACAGCCCTAAATTATAGGGGCGCAGAAGACCAGTTGGTCACCGCTGCGCTGCACATGGCCTGCGCCTACCTTAATGTGTATGCGGTGACCTCTGGTGGTGCAGGCCTTAATTTGCTGCATCAACTCGCGCAATTGCGCCGCACTTGGCGTGGCGCCGGGTGTGTGCGACAACCAATAGCGCAGCAGATTGACGCCGTGCGCCTCGCTGCGCGCCACAAGTTGCTGCAACGCCACAATATTGGGCGGCAACCCCACACTGTGCGCGTCAGCAAGGGCACTTGCCACCAGCAAGCTCTGGGCTTGCGCCGCATGCGCGGCACTGCGGGCAGCCGCTTGGGCAATGCCTGGCAAAGCTTGCTCCAAGGCAGGCAGGACCTGCGCCCTAATCCGGTTGCGCGTCAACGAGGTGTCAGCATTGCTGGGGTCGTCCACAAAACTGTGGCCACTGTGCGCCAACCACGACCTGATGTCGCCGGCTTGCACCGCCAATATAGGGCGCACAAACCGCTGTGCGTGGCGCATGAAGTCGCTGGACATGGCGCTCAGGCCTGGCAAACCAGCGCCACGGCTCAGTGCGATGAGAATGGTCTCTAACTGGTCTTGTGCATGCTGGGCCAGCAGCACAACGCCACATGCATCAGCTGATGCCGCCAATTTCGCCAAGGCTTGGTAACGCGCCAAGCGGGCTTGCTCTTCCAGACTTTGACCTGGCGCAACAGCCACTTGCAGCCGCTCAACCCGCCACGCGATGGCGTGTGTTTGACAAAAGGCAAGGCCATGTTGCTCAAACGCCTGGGCTGCAGCTTGTAAACCATGGTTAACGTGCAGGGCTACGACACGTTCACCCCACAGGGCTTTGGCAGCCAATAGCAACGCGGTGGAGTCTGCGCCGCCGCTGTAGGCCACGCCAATAAAGGCTGAAGGCTCCAGCGAGGCTGCGTGGTGTTGCCACCAGTTTGCTAAAGACTGGGCACACGGGTTATTGCCTGTAAGTGGCTGCTGCCCCATATGCCTTGCCTGTTGCGCTTAAGCCGCGGTATCGGTGAAGCGGCCGTAGCTGTTCAAGCGCTCGTAGCGCCGCTCAACCAGCTCCTTTGGCTTGATATCGCTGAGCAAGCGAATCGAGTCTGTTAGCGATTTTTTAAGCATTGTCAGCATGGCCTTGTGGTCACGGTGGGCGCCACCCAAGGGCTCGTTCACAATTTTGTCGATAAGGCCAAGACTTTTGAGTCGGTTGGCCGTGATGCCCAAGGCTTCGGCTGCCACTTCGGCCTTGTCACTGGTTTTCCATAAAATGGATGCGCAGCCTTCTGGACTGATGACGGAGTACACAGCGTATTGCAGCATCAGCACTTGATCGCCAACTGAAATAGCCAACGCGCCACCAGAGCCTCCTTCTCCAATAATGGTGGAGATGATGGGCACTTCTAGCTGCGCCATTTCAAAAATATTGCGGCCAATGGCCTCGCTTTGTCCGCGCTCTTCGGCATCAATGCCAGGATAGGCGCCGGGTGTGTCTACAAAGGTAAACACCGGAATCTTGAATTTTTCAGCCATTTTCATCAGACGCAAGGCCTTTCGGTAGCCCTCGGGCTTGGCCATGCCGAAATTCCGTAAGGTGCGCTCTTTGGTGTCACGCCCTTTTTGATGACCCAGGACCATACAAGGCTGGCCGTTCAGGCGCGCCATGCCGCCCACAATGCTCAGATCATCGGCAAAATGACGGTCACCGTGCAGCTCTACGAAGTGCGTAAACAAGCCATGGATGTAGTCCAGTGTGTAGGGACGCTCGGGATGGCGTGCAATTTTAGTGACCTGCCAAGACGTGAGGTTGGCGTAAATATCTTTGGTCAGCTGCTGGCTTTTTTTAGAAATTTGCTCAATTTCCTGAGAAATATCAACCGCAGACTCAGACTGCACATAGCGCAGCTCATCCACCTTTTTTTCGAGTTCAGCTATCGGCTGCTCAAAATCTAAGAAATGTCGTTTACTCATTAGCTTCCCCCTAAAGAAGTCTTGATTGTTATGTCACTACAGCGTCTTTGCCACGCTTACGAATTTAGTAAGCCACAGGCAGTGGGTCTAGCGAGCGCCAAATATACCAAGTTGCAACGCTGCTGTAAGGCGTCCAAGCTCTGGCCAGGTCACGCACTTCACTGCGACTGACTTTTTCACCTGAAAAATACAGCTTGCCGACGCCGTTTAACAGGCCTACATCGTCTAACGGCAACACGTCTGGACGCATGAGGTGAAACATTAAAAACATTTCAGCTGTCCACCGACCGATGCCTCGAATGGCCACCAATTCGGTAATGATGGCCTCATCACTCATATCAGTCCACGCCTGAACGCTGACGCGACCTTCGTAAAAATAAGCGGCCAAATCTTTTAAATATTCAACTTTTCGCCCGCTTAAGCCCGCAGCGCGCAGGTCCGCAACTTCCAGCTTGAGCACACTTTGAGGCTCCACAACTGGCATGAGGGCGGCAAACCTGTCCCAAATGGACTGCGCCGCTTTCACTGAAATTTGCTGTCCCACCACGCTGCGCGCCAAAGTGCCGAACGGATCGCCCCGAGTTTGAAACCTGGCATCAGGAAACTGCGGAACCAAGCGTCGCATGACGCGGTCTTTGCGCATCAGGTGCTCGCACGCAGTGGCCCAGTAAGTGGGCTGGCCAGCTTGCTCGGTAGGCAGGATTGCGCTCACGCGCGTTCCCAAGTGGTCACTTGAGCGCTGTCTTTCAACACAATGCCAGCAGCCAACAACTCAGCCCGTATGGCGTCGGCACCAGCAAAATCTTTGTTGGCCTTTGCCGCGGTGCGTTTGGCAATCAATGCGTCTATATCTAGGGCATCACCGCCAGAATTGAAGCCACCTTGTAAAAACACGCTGGGCGCGCTTTGCAACAGGCCCAACACGCCGCCTAAATCTCGCAACAAGGCTGCCAGGGCGACAGAGCCTGTTTTATTCACCTCGCTGGCCAAGTCAAACAACACAGCGACCGCACCAGGTGTGCCAAAGTCGTCGTCCATGGCCGCTTTAAAGGCTTGGGTATAGGTGTTGGCCTGCCAATTGA
>CALBWZ010000193.1 GCA_937893415.1 uncultured Comamonadaceae bacterium
CACAAGCCTTGGTCTGATCAATCAAGGCCTGCATCAATGCCCGACTTGCCGCGCTGTCCAGCGATGACGTCGGCTCGTCTGCAACCAGCAAATTCGGCTCTAACAACAAGGCCCTAACGGCGGCCACACGCTGTTGCTGACCGACTGACAGGGTATTGGCAGGCCTTGGCAAAAGTGCTTCAGGCAAGCCAAAGGCCTGGCATAAACCAACGAGTCGCGCCTCGATGGTGGCTGGGGACGTACCCGCTTTGCCACGCAAACGCCATGCCAACAACATGTTGTCTCGCGCACTCAAGTAAGGCAATAAATTGAACTGCTGAAACACATAGCCGATATGCTTGCGACGCACCGCATCTTTGCGTGCTTCGCTTGAACCATGCAAGGCCTGCCCGGCCACCCACACTTCACCATGCGAAATGGGCAGCACGCCCGTTAGCAGGCTCAGCAAACTGCTCTTGCCACAGCCACTCGGGCCAAACACCAAATGCGTTTGACCAACGTGCAAGGCCAGCGCATCTATACGAATCAGCGGCGTGGCATGTGGCCACGCAAACACCAAATCGCGCACTTGAACCATGACTTGATCGGTCATGGCAAGCTGAGGGTCCGACTGGGAGAGCGAATTTCAAGGGCAAACTGTTTCTTGTTGACCACACCTTGCACGTAGACCGTCTCAACCTCAGGCCACATGTCCAATGCCAGTAGTTCAATGGCGGCTAGGGCGCTGGGCTGCGCACAGCGCCACAAGACCTGCCAAGAGGCATCTGAGTGACCAGCCTTGTGACCAGCGTCATGCCCTGTCTGATGGCCATGCTTTTTATCGTGCGCATGGTCGCTGCTAACCGGCTGCGGCTTGAAGCCTGGCAACTCTATTTCGACACCTGTGACCACACAACGTGCCGCGGTGTTGGGCAATAACCACTGCTGGGCTTGACTCATTTTTTGGTGGGCTTGCACCACCTTTTTATGCTCTTGCGTGTTTGTCGGTGCGTGCTCAAAGCCAACAACGCCATCCATTGGCAGCTGCCAACGAAGCGATAGATCAGAGCCGGACTGGGCCACCTCCAACTGCGCCACACCGTGCTCGTGTCGCTCGCTTGCCACCGCCGTTGAGGTGGCCATAGCCAAGGCAACAAACACGGCTGCAGGCACAGGAACGAGGCTCAGCAGCCTCAGGCTGGCAGGCAGCTTAGAAGATTTACATAAAGTCATAGCGACTCCTTTGATTTGAAAAAAACCAAACGCACTGGTGCGCTGTGTGTGTTTTAAATCAAAGAAATCGGCGGTGCTCTTGCCAAATAGGCCGCTGTGCGCGGGCCATACACAAACCGGAATGCATGACAGGCGACTGGGCCGAGCACAGCGGACGCCATAACCAACATGGCGGCCGTAACCACTGCGAAACTACACAGCAGGCCACTGAGCATGTCGCACAACTCGCTACCCTCCTCGTGGTCAAGCACGTCCGAGGGGGCAAGGTTTGCTGCGAAAGCGTAGGCCGTGTGTTGCGAGGCAATGTCGTGATGCGCAGGGTGCTGTGTCTCGTGCACCAAACCTACATTTTGAGCCAACAGCACCATCAAGGCGACCACCACCCATACAAGGGGGTGACGCAAGCGGCGCCTAGAAGCTGTATGGCTGGTCTGAGACATGTTCATATGGTAACGCAGGCCCATGGCTACATCAGAAAAAACCCTTGCTGTCTGCTTGGGCGTTGGCTGCTGCTTGAGGCGCTTGCTACAACACGGTCGAATACATTGCCCTGCACCCACGTGGTGCGGCCAGCGCTGTCATGACAGGTCAGCGCACAGGTATGTCGAATGCGTGTGTATCAAACAGGCTTGTTCTTGGCCTTGCCTTTTAACGCAACCGACGTCATGACGCTTGCACGCACTGGTTCAGCCACACTGCCCAAGCCTAAAGTTTTGTCAACAGGGGTTGATTTTTTCGGCTTTTTAGATTCTTTGTTGGTTTTTTGTTGACCTTTGGCCATGACGATCTCCATAAAATTAAAACCGAATCTTACGCTCGAAATCAGACGAGAACGCACGGACCATGCTGCTGCGCCTGTACGTTCAACAAAAAAAAGAAACTCTGCCACGCTGCTGGCGGCTTGGCAGCAAGGTTTGACCCTGGTCTGTGTCCAAGTGTTGCCTATGGGCCACATTAAAGATCTAAAATAACCCATAAGTTGAACAACTTTCACCTCTTCACGCTGCGAGCCAAACAAATAGTTCCGACTGCGTTTATTTCTTTTCCACTTGTCACAGGTACCGTCACATGTCCATGTTTTCCGCCGTAGAAATGGCACCCCGCGATCCAATTTTGGGTTTGAACGAGCAGTTTGCTGCCGACAACAACCCCAACAAAGTGAACTTGGGTGTTGGCGTTTATTACGACGACAACGGCAAGTTACCTTTACTCAAGTGCGTGCAAGCCGCTGAAGCTCAGCTGATGGCAACGCCAAAACCACGCGGCTATTTGCCCATAGACGGGATTGCTGCATACGACGGTGCAGTCAAGGGGTTGGTATTTGGTCAAGACAGTGAGCCTGTGCAATCTGGCCGGGTTGCCACTATTCAAGCCATTGGAGGTACTGGTGGCCTTAAGGTTGGCGCTGACTTTTTAAAGCGCCTAAAGCCCGAAGCCACCGTCATGATCAGCGACCCCAGCTGGGAGAATCACCGTGCTTTGTTTACCGCAGCTGGTTTTAAAGTTGAGAGCTACCCCTATTACGACGCGGCCAAACGTGGTGTGAACTTTGACGGCATGCTGGCAGCGCTTGACAACGCGCAGGCTGGCACAGTTGTGGTGTTGCACGCCTGCTGTCACAACCCAACTGGTTATGACATCAGCCCAGACCAATGGGCGCAAGTGGTGCAAGTCGTTAAAGACCGCGACTTGGTCGCTTTTTTAGACATGGCCTACCAAGGCTTTGGCTACGGCATTACCCAAGACGGCGCCGCCGTGCAGCAATTTGTGACTTCAGGCCTTAACTTTTTTGTAGCCACCTCTTTTTCCAAGAGCTTCAGCTTGTACGGCGAACGCGTGGGTGCTTTGAGCTTGCTGTGCACTGACAAACCCGAAGCTGACCGCGTGTTGAGCCAGCTTAAAACCGTTATTCGTACCAACTACTCCAACCCACCCACGCACGGCGGCGCAACTGTCGCGACCGTACTGGGCACGCCAGAGTTGCGTGAGCTGTGGGAGCAAGAGTTGACTGAAATGCGCGAGCGCATCAAGGCCACACGACAGCAACTGGTGGACGGCTTAAAAAACGCAGGTGTCGAACAAGACATGGGCTTCATCACCAGCCAAATTGGCATGTTCAGCTACTCCGGACTGAGCAAAGATCAAATGGTGCGTCTGCGCAACGAGTATGGTGTCTACGGCACAGACACAGGGCGCATGTGCGTGGCGGCGATCAACAGCGGCAACTTGGCATACGTGTGCAAGTCCATTGCGGCTGTTTTATAAGCAGTCACTCAGATAATACGGCAGCCGTCTCACTATGTGGCGACCCATGTCGCCAATCGACTGGTCATAAATCGCTCAGCCTGTTATATTGCACTGCAGCATTTATTATTGAGAGGCCCACATGCTATACCAAATTTACGACGCGCAACGAGCACTAATGGAGCCTTTTGCAGAGTTTGCCCAAGCCACGGCAAAGCTGTATGCGGCGCCAACATCTCCTTTAAGTACAACGCCCTTGGCGCAGCGCATGGCAGCTGGCTTCGAGCTGTTGTACCGCTTGGGTAAAGACTACGAGAAGCCTAGTTTTGGCATTCAAACCCTTGAAATTGAGGGGGCTGAAATTGTCATTAACGAGCGCGTTGTCACTGACAAACCTTTCTGCGAGCTGCGTCACTTCAAGCGCTTCACCGACAACGAAGCAACTTTATCTGAGATGGCAAGCCAGCCCGTTGTGCTGATTGTGGCCCCGCTGTCGGGGCATTACGCCACGCTGCTGCGTGACACGGTTAAATCCATGCTCAAGAGCCACAAGGTGTTTGTGACCGATTGGCGCAATGCCCGCTTGGTGCCTCTAGAGGACGGTGAATTTCACCTCAGCGACTACGTCAACTACATCCAAGAGTTCATCCGTGACTTGCAAGCCCAGTATGGCGATTGCCATGTCATGAGCGTGTGCCAACCAACCGTGCCTGTGCTGGCGGCCGTGTCACTGATGGCAACACGCGGCGAAAAACTGCCCCTGTCCATGACCATGATGGGTGGTCCAATCGACGCACGGCTAAGTCCCACTGCAGTGAACACGTTGGCTACAGACCGCAATTTAGCGTGGTTTGAAAACAATGTCATTTACTCTGTACCGCCCACATTTGCTGGTGCAGGCCGCCGTGTTTACCCGGGATTTTTGCAGCACACTGGTTTTGTGGCCATGAACCCGGACCGCCACGCACAAAGCCATTACGACTACTTCAAGCAGCTCATGAAAGGCGATGACGCCAGCGCCGAAGCTCACCGTAAGTTCTACGACGAATACAACGCTGTGCTCGACATGGACGCTGATTACTACCTGGAAACCATAGACGTCGTCTTCCAACAGTTCAAGTTGGTAGAGGGCACATGGGATGTAACCAACCCACAAGGCGAGCTGGAGCGCGTTCGCCCAGCAGACATCAAGGGTTGTGCGCTGTTGACCATAGAAGGTGAGTTAGACGACATTTCAGGCTCAGGGCAAACCGAAGCTGCTCATGGCTTGTGCTCTGGCATTGCCGCTAACAAACACCGCCACATTGAAGTCGAAGGTGCAGGGCATTACGGTATTTTTAGTGGGAGTCGGTGGCGCAATGTGGTGTACCCAGAAGTAGAGGCTTTTATCAAGTCAGCGCAAGGCAGCCACGTGGTAGCAGGAAACGACTCCAAACAGCTGACGGCCAACACAACGAAGCATGTTGTGGCCAACCAAACAAAGACCTCCAAATCAGCGGCGGCCACAGTCACCATTCCCAAGGCGGTGGCAACCAAGCCGACATCAAAAGCTATTACAAAACCGGTTGCGAAACCGGTTGTAAAGCCAGCGACCCCGCCCGCAGCTGCCTCCAAAGCAGCAACACGCAAGCGCGCCACTTAAACGCTGGCGAACTTGAGTTATGCAGGACCTAGTCGCACGTATCCACCAAGCGTTGCCGCAAACGCAGTGCTCACGCTGCGACTACCCGGATTGCTTGTCCTACGCGCGGGCCATAGCCAGCGGGGAGGCGGACATTAACCAATGCCCGCCGGGCGGTGAAGAAGGCGTCAGCCGCTTGGCGAAGATCACTGGCCAAGCTGTTCGCCCTCTCAACGACAACAATGGCTTTGAAGGTCCAGTCACGGTGGCCATCATTGATGAGGCTTGG
>CALBWZ010000194.1 GCA_937893415.1 uncultured Comamonadaceae bacterium
TAACTTGGCTGACCCATTCAACTGGACAGCTGCCCTGAAAGGCGTTACGCAAGTTGTGCATCTGGCTGCAAGGGTGCATGTGATGAAAGAACACAGTACAGACCCGCTGGCTGCATTTCGGTGCGTGAATGTAGTTGGTACAGGCGAGTTGGCGCGTCAGGCGGCAGCGGCTGGCGTTAAGCGGTTTGTGTTCCTAAGCTCTATCAAAGTGCATGGTGAGTATTCAGCCGTCAACACGGTCTTCACTGCGTCAGACATACCCGCACCTCAAGACCCCTATAGCCAGTCTAAGCTGGAGGCAGAAAAAGAACTTCGTTTCATTGGCTTAAACACCGGGATGGACATTGTGGTTATTCGTGCACCCTTGGTGTATGGCTCTGGCGTTAAGGCCAACTTTTCCAGCATGTTGAGGTGGATCTCTTACGGTGTGCCGCTGCCACTTGGTGCGATACACAATAAGCGCAGCCTTGTGTCGGTTGACAACTTAATAGATTTAATTGTGCTGTGCCTTGAGCACCCCAGCGCTGCAGGAGAAACCCTGCTGGTGGCAGACGGTGAAGATATATCAACCACCGAGCTGCTCAACCGTTTGGGACAGCTAATGGGCAAAAAGGCTAACCTGTTTGCAGTGTCAGAAAAGTGGTTAATGGGGGCTGCAACTGTGCTGGGCAGGCGCGGTGTGGCACAACGGCTGTGCAGATCGCTACAAGTAGATATCGACGCCACCAAACGTGTGTTGGGATGGAGCCCGCCATTGAGCCTGAACCAAGGTCTTAAAAAAACCGTTGAGGGTATGTACCGGTGACTATTACAAAGCGGATGGTTGACTTGTCCTTGGCCTTGGTAGCGGCTGTGGTGTTGTTTATACCTGCTTGCCTAGTGGCGTTAGCAGTGCGCAAGCAGTCGCATGGCCCTGCGCTCTATTGGTCAGCGCGGATAGGACGAAACAACACCATTTTTTATATGCCCAAGTTTCGTACCATGCACATGAATACGCCAGTTGTCGCCACGCATTTGTTACAAGATCCTGAGTCGTTGTTAACGCCCAATGGGTCTTTTTTACGTACCAGCAGCCTCGACGAATTGCCGCAGCTTTGGAGCATCATAAAAGGCGACATGAGTTTTGTTGGCCCACGTCCAGCGCTGTACAACCAGCACGACTTAATCAAGCTTCGTTCGACCTATGGTGTACAGCAGCTGGTACCTGGGCTCACGGGTTGGGCGCAAGTCAATGGCCGGGATGAACTTGCTGTTGCACAGAAAGTAGCGTTTGATGCTGCGTACGTAAACCTGCACAGCTTATGTTTTGACGTCAAAGTGCTGTGGATGACGTTGCTAAAAGTGGTTAAACGCGATGGGGTAGAGCATTGATGGCGTTATTTAATAAGTTGGCCGACCGAACACTGGCGATGCCAAGGCCGATCAAGCGTTTGGTGGTGTTGGTATTAGACGCAGGCCTGTGCGTGTTGAGCGTGTGGGTGGCTTTTTACTTGCGTTTAGATACATGGGTGCCTGTCAGTATGTCGGTGTTGTTACCTAGCACGGTGTCCGTGGTGTTGGCGCTGCCGGTATTTGTGGTGTCCGGCTTTTACCGCGCTATCTTTCGTTATAGCGGCTTACCAGCCATGGTGGCGGTGGTGAAGGCCATGATCTGTTACGGGTTTGTATTTGCGAGTGTCTTTACGGTATTCGGCATTGATGGCGTACCCCGTACAGTGGGACTGATTCAGCCTATGTTGTTGCTGATGTTTGTAGGCGCGTCGCGTGGTGCAGCTCGCGTGTGGCTGGGTGGTTTGTACCACCAGCATTTACACAAAGCGGCCCTGCCGCAGGTGCTGATTTACGGCGCGGGCAATGCCGGCAGGCAGCTTGCATCAGCAATAGCCAGCAGCTTTGAAATGCGCGTTGTGGGTTTTCTAGACGACGACGACCGGCTACACGGCCATGTACTGAATGGTTTGTTGATTAACAATCCTGCAGACCTGTCTGCAGTGCTGGGTAGTGGTTCGGTGACCGATGTGTTGCTTGCACTGCCATCGGTATCTCGTCAGCGGCGTCATGAAATTTTAAATACGCTTAAACCCTATAAGTTGTCTGTTCGCACGCTGCCTGCATTGAGTGACATTACGACTGGGCGCGTGAGCTTGAGCGATGTGCGCGACCTAGACGTCGATGACCTGCTAGGGCGTGAGCCTGTTAAGCCTAATGGCTTGTTACTCAACTTAAATACGCACAACAAAACAGTGCTGGTGACTGGTGCTGGCGGCAGTATTGGCAGCGAACTGTGTCGACAAATTTTAAAAACCAATCCCCATAGGTTGTTGTTGGTGGAAATGAGTGAGTTTGCGCTGTATCAAATTCACCAAGAGTTGCGCGACAGTTACGACACAGAAATTTTGCCACTGCTCGCCTCGGTGTGTGACGAGTCTCGAATGCACGAAATCATGGACACGTGGAAGCCGTCTACCGTCTACCATGCGGCCGCTTATAAGCACGTGCCACTTGTGGAGCACAACCCTGCTGAAGGCGTGCGCAATAACGTATGGGGAACGCGCATCTGCGCCGAAGCAGCCCTGCGCAACAAGGTGCGAAATTTTGTATTGATCAGTACAGACAAAGCCGTCCGACCGACCAACATCATGGGGGCTACAAAGCGGTTGTCAGAGATGGTGTTGCAGGCCCTCGCGGCGACGCAGATGCAAGACAGTGCGGCGGACCGACAGCCTGATCGCATTGTTACAAAATTTTCCATGGTTCGCTTTGGTAACGTGCTGGGGTCAAGTGGCTCTGTGGTGCCCTTGTTTCGCAAGCAAATTAAGAGTGGTGGGCCAGTGACGCTGACACACGCTGATGTCACACGTTATTTCATGACCATATCTGAGGCTGCGCAGTTGGTGATTCAAGCAGGTGCTATGGGCGCTGGTGGCGATGTGTTTGTTTTAGATATGGGCCAGCCCGTAAAAATCCAAGATTTGGCCAAACGTATGATTGAGCTGTCTGGGCTGTCGCTAAGCAGCGCAGCCAATCCTGAGGGTGATATTGAGATCACAGTTACGGGACTCCGCCCCGGTGAAAAGCTGTATGAGGAGTTGTTGATTGGCGATAACCCTAGGCCGACACAGCACGCCCGCATCATGAAAGCACACGATCAATTCCTGCCGTGGTCACAGCTTGAAAGCAAACTCACCACGCTTGATATCGCCCTAAGTCTTAATGACGTCCCCGTTGTGCGCAGCTTGCTGCAACAACTGGTGCCAGGCTACTCGCCTTATGGCGAGGTCGTGGACTGGGTGCACCTTGAGCTAGAGCGCGAGGCATCAAGTGCTGAATAAGAGATGTGCAAGCCGTGACAAGACTTGCCGACAAACTTACCAATCCACCAAACTAACCCCAACGCGTAAAGCCGTGCGTTTGTGGTTGTAGTCGGTGAGGCTGTCACCGTAGCCGCTGAAAACTTGCACATGGTAGCGCATGCCAGAGGCAAGGCCCAAGGCTTGGGCGCTGTTACTGGGTTGTTTGAGCCAATCAATTTGCACGGCGCCTTTACCGCCTGTTGTCAACGCGTGGCGCAGGGTTAGGCCAAGAGAGTTTTTGGGGCTGATAGCCCACAGGCCTTTGACCTCACCTCGGCCCATGAAGTTTGCTATGTCTGGGTTGTCGTCATTGGCTGCGTCTTCACGCATGCGTCGCCACAGTTTGGCGTCTATACGAGATCCGTCTGCATGGTCCAAGCCGGTCATTGCAATTGCCCTGTTCCAGCTGCGCGACAGGGGTAACGTTTGGCCGTTTGATTGGTGGTTGAGCGACAAGCCCGCAAAGCGCCAGTTCCAGCCATTGCCCAAGTCGTGGTTGGTGGGGTAGATGTACATGACTTCTGGCTCGTGGTCCGTGGCGCGGAACGGGCGAGACAAGTCGGCATTGAACAACTGCCAAAACGATTTTTGCGTGTAGCCAAACCACAGCGCGTCTTTGCGTTCACCGTCACTGACCAATAAACCTTTGGCCACTTTGGTGCGAACCGACAGCTGAATAAGGGTTTCGTAGCCTTGGTAGTTGAGAGGTGTGGTGGCCGTGTGGCCCACTTGTGGTGAGTCGGGCTGCTTGTTCACACCGGTGGCGGTAGACCACATCAGGCTGAGCGGTTTGTACCCGCGCAGGCCAAATGTGTCGCAGTCTGTCTCAGGTGTGAGTTCCCAAAAGCGTTGCAAAGGCGAGGCCACTGCCGCTTTGCAATGTGTGCTGGCTGCCAACTGGGTCGACGCTGCTTGTAATTGTGTGTCAACTTGAGTTGGCGTCGCTATGTCCGGTTGTACGCTTGTGGCTGTGGCTTGAGGTGCCACCTGTTGTGCCGCCCAGGCTTTAAAGCACGCAAGCGTTTCTTGGTCCGTCACACCCTGTAAGCAGGCTGCGCCTTGTTGAATAGACTCAGCCAAATCTATTGGTGCAACCTGTCCAATCTCGTTGGTTGCGGTGGATGCCGCATGGACTGATGGCAAGGGTGTCGCGGCGTTGGCTGCGACACTACACACAAGCAGTGCCGCAGCAAGCGTGCTGAAACTTGCGGAGGTGATGGCGGTGACGGAGGAGGCGAAAGGCAGTCGCATGTGGTTAACCCTGTTGGCTTTTTGGGCCTTGTCAGTTCATGACAAAGTGTTGTTGTGTTAGAGCTGTTTGGCCGCCTCGGCAGACAGCTGGGCTTTGGCAGCAAATTCGGCGCGCAGCGCACGCAGTTTTTCCCGAGGGTCTTCGCGCACAGTGGCTTTGTCCAATGCCATCTCCGCAATAAACCGGCTGGGTTTGCCAGTCACTGTGTCGCGGCCTTTTTTGCGCCTGAGCAGCCAGCTGACAGCCAGTGTGCGTTGCGCCCGGGTAATACCCACGTACATCAGGCGGCGCTCTTCTTGCAAGCGCATTGACAAGGCCTCAGCCGTTAGGCTGTCGTCGTCTGTTTTGAACGGCAGCAGGCCTTCGTTCACGCCAGCCAAAATAACATGCGGCCATTCCAAGCCTTTAGACGCGTGCAACGTCGACAACGTCACCACATCTTGGTCTTGCTCGCGCTCAGAGATGGTCGACAGCAACGCGATGGTTTGCACCACCTCAAGCAGCGTTTTGGTCTCGGTTGCCAGCGTTGCGCCCGCGGTGTCGTCAATCTCGCCGCCGCAGCGTTGGCTCATCCAGTCAATAAAATCTAGGACATTGCTCCACCGGTTGGCGGCAGCTTTGGGGTTGTCTTCACCCTCCAGCAAATGCTGCTCGTAGTTCATGTCTTTCAGCCACGCCAGCAACAATGCTTTGGCATCGTCTTTGCCCAAGGTTTGACGCGCGCGAAACTCCAAATCGTTGATGTAACGGCCAAACTCGTGCAGGCCGGCCACGGCGCGTGCGGGCACAGAACCCACCAGCGAGTTGGCAAACAAGGCCTCAAACAGGCTCAGCTTGTGGCTGGTGGCAAATTGCCCCAGTTGGCTGAGGCTGGTGTGGCCAATACCTCGTTTTGGGGTGGTGATGGCGCGCAAAAATGCGGGGTCATCGTCGTTGTTTACCAATAGACGCAGCCAGGCGCACAAATCTTTGATCTCGGCGCGGTCAAAAAAGCTTTGCCCACCAGACACTTTGTAAGGTATTTGGACTTTGCGCAGCGCTTTTTCAAACACGCGTGCTTGGTGGTTGGCGCGGTACAAAATAGCAAAATCTTTATACGCCTTGTGCTGCGAGCTGGAACGCAGGCTTTGAATGCGTGCCACAGCACGCTCGGCTTCGTGGTCTTCAACGTCACAAGCGACCACGCGCACCGGTTCACCTTGGCCCAAATCACTCCACAGCGTTTTGGGAAACAGCTTGGGGTTGGGGCCAATCACGTTGTTGGCGGCATCCAAAATAGCGGTGGTAGAGCGGTAGTTTTGCTCCAACATAATCACCTTCAGCTGCGGAAAATCAAGTGGCAATTTTTTCAAGTTGTCTAGCGTGGCACCGCGCCAGCCATAAATAGACTGGTCGTCGTCGCCCACTGCCGTCAGACGTGCACCTTCACCCACCAGCAGTTTGAGCAAGTCGTATTGCGTGGCATTGGTGTCTTGGTACTCATCGACCAGCACGTGGCCCAGTTGCTGTTGCCAGTGCTGGCGAACCACCTCGTGCTCTTTCAGCAGCTTGAGTGGCAAGCTGATGAGGTCGTCAAAGTCCACGCTTTGGTAAGCTGCTAGTCGCTCTTCATAGCGCCCCATGATGGTGGCGGCCACGCGCTGGTCTTCATCGGCGGCGCCGGCCAAGGCCTGCGCGGCGTTGAGGCCTGCGTTTTTCCACGCACTGATGGTCCACTGCCATTGCTTGGCTGTGGCTAGGTCGGTAGAGCCGCCACAGTCTTTCAAAATACGCGACACATCGTCACTGTCTAAAATAGAAAACTGCTCTTTTAAGCCCACATAACTGCCCTGCTGGCGCAGCATGCGCACGCCTAATGCGTGAAACGTGCAAATCAGCACTTGCCCTGCGAC
>CALBWZ010000195.1 GCA_937893415.1 uncultured Comamonadaceae bacterium
ATTTACCAGTAAAACACCTTAAATGCGTCTAAACGCAGTTAACTCATAAGCATGCCACCATTGACATGCAACTCTTGCCCTGTGACGTATGCCGCCATCGGACTCGATAAATAGGCTACAGCATAGGCGATATCAGCGGCTTTACCTAAGTGGCCCAAAGGAATTTGACCCAATAACGCCTGTTGTTGCTCGGCAGAAAGAGACGCCGTCATATCGGTTTCAATAAAGCCAGGTGCTACGCAATTGACTGTGATGTTACGCCCACCAAGCTCGCGAGCCAAGGCGCGGGTCATACCCGCCACGCCCGCCTTGGCAGCCGCGTAGTTGGCTTGACCAGCATTGCCCAAAGCACCCACCACAGACGTAATGCTCACAATGCGCCCATAACGCTGCTTCATCATTGGCTTGATGGCGGCACGGCTAACAGCAAATACAGCCTTTAAGTTTGTATTGATCACCGCATCCCAATCGTCATCTTTCATGCGCATAGCCAAGGTGTCGCGGGTGATACCCGCGTTGTTCACCACCACGTCTAAACGGCTATAAGTTTTAACAATATGGTCGACAGCAGCTTGCACTCCAGCACCGTCATTGACGTCCAGTACCACGCCTGTACTGCCCTCAAAGGCAGCCAAGGTTTGGCTGATTTGGTCGGCTCCTGCTTGCGTGGTCGCCGTACCAACGACCAGTGCACCCATCGCCGACAGGTGTGAGGCAATGGCGGCACCAATGCCGCGCGAAGCGCCGGTAACCAACGCAACTTGGCCGGCTAATGGTTGTGCAAAATTTATAGCTTGGCTCATATATAACTCTAATTGGTTTTAAGCCAAGGCCGCCATGGCAGCATCAAGCGTGGCGGGGTCATAAATAGGCAGCGCAATGAGCTCAGGCTCTATGCGCTTGGCCATGCCAGACAGCACTTTACCGGGGCCACACTCGATAAATGTCGTGATACCACTGGTTTTGAGTGCGCGCACAGACTCTACCCACCGTACTGCTCCAAATGCTTGGCGCACCAACGCATCCTTGATTGCAGCTGGCTCTGACATGCTTTTAACGTCTACGTTGTTGAGTACAGGAATACCAGGCGCTAGCAGCTCAATGTCTTGCAAATACGCCGCCAGCTTTAAAGACGCTGGCTTCATTAGGCTGGAATGAAACGGCGCAGACACCGGTAGCGGCAAAGCACGCTTGGCACCGGCAGCTTTTATTTCCACCATGGCTTGTTCAACGGCAGCCTTGCTGCCGGCAATCACGGTTTGGTTGGGGTCGTTGAAATTCACCGCTTCAACCACCTCGCCTGATTCAGGTGGAAAGCTGCGCTGCACTTGCGAACACAAGATCACCACTTGTTGGGATGGCATACCCAAAATAGCGGCCATCGCTCCAATGCCCACTGGCACCGCTTCTTGCATGGCTTGTGCCCGCAATCTAACCAGCGGCGCTGCTTGCGCCAGCGTCAAACTGCCAGCAGCTACCAGCGCGGCATACTCACCCAGCGAGTGACCAGCCAACCATGCTGGCTGCGCCCCACCCGCTTGCTGCCACACCCGGTAGGCAGCCACACCGGCCACCAACATAACTGGCTGGGTATTGGTGGTGAGTGACAAGGCCTCTGCCGTGCCATTGGCGATTAAAGCGCCCACATCTTCACCCAAGGCATCACTCGCCTCAGCCAATGTCTGCTTGACCACGGCGTTGTCAGACCAAGCGTCCAACATGCCTACAGACTGAGAGCCTTGGCCTGGAAAAACAATTGCTAAGCTGGATGAAATCGTCATGTTTGCGTGGTGTAGGAATGTGGTCCCAATTGGGATAGAGCAACACTGTGGGTCAATAATGACCCAGCCTAATTAAATGAATAAATAAAATTACAGAGTAAAGAGCAACTGAACTTACATGCGTATCAAGGCCGCGCCCCAAGTGAAGCCGCCGCCTACGCCTTCCATCAGTACGGTTTGCCCAAGCTTTACGTCCCCAGCGCGCACACCGTGATCCAAGGCTAAAGGAATAGAAGCGGCAGAGGTATTGCCATGCTGGTCAACCGTCACCACCACCCGATCAATAGGTATTTTAAGCTTTTTGGCTGTGCTGGCCATGATGCGGATATTGGCTTGGTGCGGCACCAACCAATCGACATCGGCTTCAGTTTTGCCAGCTTTTTCCAACACAGCACGGGCGGTTTTTTCAAGCACACCGACCGCCAACTTAAACACAGCTTGGCCATCCATTTTTAGCAAGGGATCACCCAAGATACGACCGTTGGCAACCGTACCAGGTACACACAAAATATCGCGGTATTTACCATCAGCATGCAAGTCAGTGGCCAAAATACCAGGGCCGCTACCGTCGTGCTCGCAGGCCTCTAACAACACCGCGCCCGCACCGTCGCCAAACAACACGCACGTGCCGCGGTCGTTAAAGTCCAGCAACCGAGAAAACACCTCAGAGCCCACGACCAATGCAGTGGTGGCGGCGCCTGTTTGAATCATGGCATTGGCCACACTGATGGCATAAATAAAGCCACTGCAAACCGCTTGCACGTCAAAAGCAGCACCACCTGCGCCGCCCTCATCATCGCCATCGGACAAGGCAGACAAGCTCAGTTTGTGTTGAAGAATGGAGGCCGTTGAGGGAAACACCATGTCTGGCGTCGAGGTGGCCACAATGATGAGGTCTACGTCGCTGACACGCTTGCCAGCGGCGACCAAGCAACGGCGGCTCGCTTCAAAAGCCAAATCGCTTGCGTGAACGCCATCGTCTACAAAGTGGCGAGCACGGATACCCGTGCGGTCAACAATCCACTCATCACTGGACTCCAATCCCTTGGCGGCCAGCTGGTCTACAAGGTCTTGGTTGGTTAGGCGCTTAGGCGGCAAATAGCTGCCCGTGCCTGCAATTCGTGCAAATAAACTCATAGATAACTGATGCTAAATAGACTTTAAATCTCAGCCGCATTGGCTGCGGGGAGGTTGGCAATTTCAGGTACAGCAGACAAAGCTCGCTCAATACCTGTACGCACACCGTCTAATAAATTGTGTTGTACAGCATCATAAGCCCTGTCCAAAGCTTGGCCAAATGCATACGCATCTGCAGACCCGTGACTTTTAAAAACCAAGCCTTTCAGCCCCAGCAATGCCGCACCGTTGTAACGGCGATGATCCACTTTCTGTTTAAAGGCCTTAAGCACAGGCATGGCCACAATAGCGGCGGCTTTGGTCAGCCAATTGCGCGAGAACTCTTGCTTGATAAAGTCGCCAATCATAGCTGCCAAGCCTTCGCTGGTCTTCAATGCCACGTTGCCAACAAAGCCATCACAGACCACTATATCTGTGGTGCCGTGAAAAATGTCGTTGCCTTCTACGTTGCCATAAAAGTTCAAATGACCGCGGGCATGGGCTGCTCGCAGCAGCTCACCCGCTGTTTTGATGACCTCATTGCCCTTGATCACCTCTTCACCCACATTGAGCAAGCCAACAGTGGGGCGCACGCTAGATGCATGTACAGATGATCTATTTGTAGCAGCCACCAGCGCGGAACCCATCAGCGCAAACTGCAACAAATGCGCTGCTGTGCAATCTACATTGGCACCCAAATCAAGCAACGTGGTTGCGCCACCTTTGGCATTGGGGAGTTGTGAAGCAATGGCCGGTCTGTCAATACCGTTTAGGGTTTTAAGCACATACCGCGCTATGGCCATCAGTGCACCGGTATTACCGGCAGACACCACAGCGCAGGCATGGGCGTCTTTGACCTGTGTAATGGCGACGCGCATGCTGGAGTCTTTTTTGCGCCTGAGCGCGGTCTCAAGCGAGTCATCCATGGTGACAACTTGTGTTGCCATGACAAAACTGCAACGGGGGTGTGTCGCTAGATCGCCAAGCGCAGCTTGAGCCTGCTCGTTGCCAACCAGCACCAGACGGGCAGCCTTGTGCTTGGTTAAAAACGCGCGACAAGCGGGCAATGTGGAGGCAATGCCTAAGTCGCCACCCATACAGTCCACAGCAATGCTGATAGCTGAAGTAGCAGGCGGCAATGCCTCAAAATGTGTCATGTAGGCGCACAAAGCAAAGGCCCGCACAACGCTGCGCGGGCCTTTGTATAGGCGAACAAATTAAGAATCGGATTTGGTCTTCATCACCTTGCGGCCACGGTAGAAACCTGTGGGGCTGATGTGGTGACGCAAGTGCACTTCGCCTGTCGTTGGCTCGATCGCGATGCCTGGTGTTGTTAAGGCATTGTGTGAGCGGTGCATACCGCGCTTAGAAGGTGACTTTTTGTTTTGTTGGACGGCCATGGTGGCTCCTAAATAAGTACCAGCTGGTGCGACGTTCCCACGTGCATGACTCCAGCCACAGTTTTAACTACAGATTCTTGATCTGATGAACTTGCTCAATTTCAACCAAGCATATGCACCAAACCGGAAATTATAACCTGACTCTGACCCCTCTTACAAGATGAGCCTGTCTTATCGGTGCAGGGAACAAGACATCGCAAGCCCTGCGTTTGGGAACGGCTGCGGTCTTAATTTATTGAACCTTTTTTAAAGTAGCCAGCCCCGCAAATGGGTTTGGCTTGTCCTCTGTCAATGGCTCAGAGGCCTGCCAGCCTTCAGGCTGGCAGTCGCTGTGCATAGGCACAACGGGCATGGCCATGATGAGCTCGTCCTCAATCAACGCCTGCACATCGAGCACCAACTCCAAAGCCAATACATCTTCTTCTGCCTCTTCGTCCTCAAAAGCGGCTTGGTCTTCGCTGGATACAAAGCGCAAGTCTTGCGAGACCACCAACTCAGTTGCCACTGGCGACAGGCAGCGCTGGCACGTCAAAGGCACATAGGTTTGAGCCTCTATACGCAG
>CALBWZ010000196.1 GCA_937893415.1 uncultured Comamonadaceae bacterium
GCGCCATGGGTTGTGCCGTGGGCGGTTGGATTGCTCAGCGCTGGGGCAGCGCCCGTGTAGCTGGGGTGCAGCTGTCCAACAGCGGCCTGTGCTGCCTGGCCACACCGTTCATGCTGAATGCCAGCGACGGCCTGTTTTATGTGTGGCTGCTGGTGTGGGGCATCACAGTTGCTGGTGACTCACCCCAGTTCTCAACCCTGACAGCGCGCAACGCACCGCCACAAGCCGTAGGGAGTGTGCTCACGCTGACCAACAGCATTGGCTTTGCCATATCCATTGTCAACATTTTGTTGTTTGTTTCACTGAGCGAAACCGTCGCCTTGGGCTCGCTGCTGCCATGGCTCGCGATAGGGCCAGCACTTGGCTTATTGGCCTTGCGTCCGCTGGTGAGGCTTGAGCGGTTGGGGCGCTAAACCAACCCACGCGGCTGTTGTGAGCCTGACAAGCCGCAGCGCGTCATGAACTTAAACCCAGCGCATCCCACACCCGCATAGCGGCATACGCATCGTTGGCGGCGTATAGCAACTGCGACTCCGTCAGCGTGTCGTTGGCCCAATTGCTGGTGGCGGCTTTTTTGGACTTCATGAAACGTTGGTTAAACAGCACGGCAACAGCGCCTTTTACGCCCATGTCTTTGCGGTAGCCGCGTTTATGAAAAACAGTGTTCAGCTCCAACATGTCCGCAGGCTCTACGCCCAGTTTGTCCATAATCCGCAAGCGGTCATCGCCCAGGCCAAAGCCTGCTTTCACGATGCCACCCGTGGCCAGAAGCTTAGCGGCCACCGCACTGCACGCGGGGTCTTGCAACTGAAATACCCAAGCCCGCTGCGCCGTGGACAGTTGCAAAATGTGCGGGCCTTCTGAGCGCTCGTTAACTTTGAAGGTCGGTTGGGACTCTGTGTCAAAACCCCACGCGCTGGCCGTGATGAGCTGGTCGTGCGCCAACTGCGCTTGCGCGCCTGTGCGCACCAAGGTGATACGGTCTAGACCCAACCGCTCAAAAGGCTCAAGCAAGGCGATGGTGTCTTTGTCGGGGGTGTGTAGTTCTGGTGGCATAGCGTTGGGAATTTTATGCCTTGTCGCCAAGTCGCGAGCCAAGTCTTGATGCATTAGCAATGCCTTGCACCACAATAGACCTCAATTACGACTACTGAAGAGACCTCGCCAGAGGTGGACATGACGACCGACACACCACAGCACGCCACACTAGACCGCGTCACCCGCGATGTCGCCGACCAGCACATGCGCACCGTGCTTGGTCGCTTGGCAGGGCCAGAAGCCTTGCCAAGAGCCGATCAGGTAGATGCCGTGCAGGCGGTGCTGCAAACAGCCTCTCGTGTGTTGGTGGTGCAGGCCACAGGCTGGGGCAAGTCTGCTGTGTACTGGGCCGCCACGCACGCGAAACGCAGCACTGGCGCAGGCCCCACCTTGGTGGTCTCGCCGTTGCTGGCGCTGATGCGCGACCAAGTGGCTGCCGCCGAGCGAGCAGGCTTGCAGGCGGCCACCGTCAACTCCACCAACGTTGACGACTGGGATGCGGTGTTTGAGCGCCTTGACGCCGACACCATTGACGTGCTGCTGGTCTCGCCAGAGCGCTTGGGTAACCCGCGCTTTGCGGCGCGCTTAGGGGCTTTGCTGGCTAGGGTCGGTTTGATCGTCATTGACGAGGCGCATTGCATCAGTGATTGGGGTTTTGACTTTCGCCCTGATTACCAGCGCTTGGCCCGTGCCTTGTTGACCACACCAACAGCCAGTGTGCTGGCCACCACGGCCACAGCCAACACGCGCGTGACACAAGACATTGGCACGCAACTGGGGGCGCATACCCTCACATTTCGCGGCACATTGGCACGCACCTCACTGACTTTGTCGGTGGTACCAGGCTTGTCACCGCTGCAGCGTTACGCTTGGATTGCCGATGCGCTGGAGCAATTGCCTGGCTCAGGCATTGTGTATGTGCTGACGGTAGCCGAGGCCGATAGGTTGACGTCTTTTTTGCGCAGCTGTGGCCATGTGGTGGACGCCTATACAGGGCAAGTGGATGCCGATACGC
>CALBWZ010000197.1 GCA_937893415.1 uncultured Comamonadaceae bacterium
ACTGGTTGCCCGGGCCCACGACGTTGGCCTCTAAAGCTTCTAACAGCGCCAAGTGTTCCTTGATTGATACCGGTAGTTTGGCGGCGCGCATGGCATAAAAAAATTGCGTCAGCATGGCATAGTCATTGTCTGTATTTATCGCGGCTTATTAAGCTGGAAGTCCAAGTGGGCTCGTACCGTGGGCCATTCGCTGGCAGTGATGCTGTACACGCAGGTGTCACGCAAAGTGGTCCCGTGCAAGGGGTTGTGCGCCAACTGGTGGCTGCGCAGGACACCGTCAAGCTTTGCACCCAAGCGCTCAATCCCCTTGCGACTGGCATGGTTCATGAGGTGCGTACGAAACTCAACAGCAATGCAGTTAAGTGTGTCAAAAGCATGCGCCAGCAACAACCGTTTACACGCCGTGTTTAAGGCACTGCGTTGAGCCGAAGCGCGGTACCAGGTGCTGCCAATTTCGACGCGTCGGTTGCTCGCGTCAATGTTCATGTAAGTGGTCATACCAACCGCTTTGCCACAATGAAGGCCGGACAGGTTGCTGATAACGACAAACGGGTTCATGCTGCCAAGCACTTGCAAAGCCAGTCGCCTGTCGATCTCACCTGCCATGCCTTGTTCGTTTGGAATCGCGGTAAACCACAATGCGCTCAAGTCGCCGTCGTTGGTGGCTTCTTGCAAATCGGTGGTGTGCGCGCGCGCCAGTGGCACTAGGCTGACCACTGCGTGATGCAGCGTGGTGGCTTGGGTAAACGGATTGGAAGGCGTCATAGGACGTGTCAGCGGTTTCTGTTGTTCATGAACACCAGTTTTTCAAACAAAGTGACGTCCTGTTCGTTTTTCAACAGCGCGCCAACCAGTGGTGGCAGGCTTATTTTGTCATCGTCACTTTGTAGGGCGGACATGGGAATATCTTCGGCCACCAACAGTTTGAGCCAGTCTATAAGCTCAGAGGTGGTGGGCTTTTTTTTGATGCCAGGCAATTTCCTGATGTCGTAAAAGGTTTTGAGTGCAACGGCTAACAGTTCTTTTTTTAGCTTTGGAAAGTGCACCTGAACAATTTGCTCCATGGTGTTGGCTTCTGGAAATTTGATGTAGTGAAAAAAGCAGCGGCGCAAAAATGCGTCGGGCAGTTCTTTTTCGTTGTTGGAGGTAATAAAAACCAAAGGCCTGTGCTTGGCCCTAATGGTTTGACGCGTCTCGTAGCAGTAAAACTCCATGCGGTCAATTTCGCGCAACAAGTCATTCGGGAACTCGATGTCGGCTTTGTCAATTTCGTCGATTAGCAAGGCAACGGGCTCTTCGGCCGTAAAAGCTTGCCATAACACACCTTGCAAAATGTAGTTGTGTATGTCTTTAACGCGTTCGCCTCCGTCAATGTCACCAAGCTGGCTGTCGCGCAGACGGCTGACTGCATCGTATTCATACAAACCTTGCTGGGCTTTGGTGGTGGACTTGATGTGCCACTGCAGCAGGGTTAGCCCCAGTGCCTCTGACACCTCCTCAGCCAACATGGTTTTGCCAGTACCAGGTTCGCCTTTAATGAGCAATGGGCGCTTCAGCGCCATGGCGGCATTGACCGCCAGCATGAGATCTGGCGTTGCAACGTAATTTTCGGTACCTTTGAATTTCTGAGTCATGTTGTTCATTTGGTTGTTGGTTTGGGCGCGGCGAACAGTCTATATAATAAATTTTAGATTGAAGACAATTCCGCATTTATTCACGCTTGTGAATCAGTCATTGAACCACTATGAACCAACTGTTAGACACTATGTTGCCCCGTTTTGTCGCCATGGCGACCCTCTTTGTTGCCAGCTTGGCCAGCGCCCAAGCCCTCACAGGTGATGTGATCGCCGGCAAAGGTAAAGCTACCATGTGTATTGGTTGCCACGGCATCGTCGGTTATCAAAACGTATTTCCTGAAGTGCATAAAGTGCCTAAAATTTCTGGCCAATCTGCCCAGTACATTGAATCGTCACTCAAGGCTTATAAAAAAGGTGACCGCAAGCACCCAACCATGCGTGGTGTTGCAGGGTCTCTAAATGAGCAGGATATGGCTGATTTGGGCGCTTTTTACGCGCAGCACAGTACTGAGCCCGTTGTACCTGAGATGGTGGTAGCCGCCAACGATGCAACAGCAGCATTGCTGGCCAAAGGTGGTTGTGTAGCCTGCCATGGTGACAATTACAGCAAACCGCTAGACCCCAGTTATCCCAAGCTGGCCGGCCAACACGCCGACTATTTGTATGTGGCCTTGAAGTCCTACACCATTGAAACCAATGCCAATAGCAAATTGGGCCGCAACAACGCCATCATGAGCGGTATTGCCAGCCAGTACTCTCTTGCTGAGCTCAAAGACATCTCTATGTATTTGTCCAAGTTGCCAACAGAAATGGCGGTTGTTCCGCAGTCGAGGTTCCGTTGACCACTTTCTCAGCCATAGGCACACCTTGGCTTTAGCTTGCGTAGGCTAAAAAACCACCTAGGCACAAGCTGGGGTGGTTTTTTTTTGCCGCCGCTAAAGTGCCTGACGCACTGGTTGGTTAATCCGCCGTAGCCAATTGCCGCACATGGTCTATGTAGGCCTGACCGTCTGGCGGGCGCCCACTTCGCTGGCTGTCCCACACCATGCGGCCCAAGCAATCCATCACCTTATGATGCGCTGCATGCAAGTCCCCTTTTTTGGCCGCCAATAGCTCGACGGCTTGGCGTATGCCCGGGGGCTGGTCAATCGAGCATTGCTCACTCACACTCAAGTGCATGGATACATGCAAGAAGGGGCTCTCGGTTGCGCCAGCGGACGTGTCGCCCCCAGCTGCAAGTTTGGTCAAAGCGCCAGCCTCGTCGGCAAAGTCTCCAGCGTATTCGGGGTGCAAATCCATCCACATAGCGGCCAAAGTTTCAATTGCCTCTAACGGCTGGTTGGCGTGGTGTTTTTTGTAAGCGCCGCAAAAAAAACGGCGCACGTCGGCTTGGTTTGGCGCAAACATATTGGGCTGTGTGTAAACGGTTGGTTTTGTTTGACGCGCATTTGACTGCGCAAGACTGTGTAGTTATGCATAGTGTAAGGTGCCTCACTTGGCATTGCGATGCACTGTTTAGATGTACTTTTAATGAGACCGTATTCATGACCCAGTTAGACGACACCCAAGCCTACATTTGTGACGCTATCAGAACGCCTTTTGGTCGTTATGGCGGCGCTTTGTCTAGTGTGCGCGCCGATGACTTGGCGGCCATACCGCTCAAGGCGCTGATGCACCGCAACCCCAGCGTTGATTGGTCTACAGTCGACGACGTGTTGATGGGTTGTGCCAATCAAGCTGGCGAAGACAACCGCAACGTGGCGCACATGGCTTCTCTGTTGGCAGGTTTTCCTATAGAGGTGCCTGGGGCCACCATCAACCGTTTGTGTGGGTCAGGCTTGGACGCTGTAGGCAGCGCTGCGAGGGCGATTCGTGCGGGAGAGGCTGGTCTGATGTTGGCTGGTGGCGTAGAAAGCATGAGTCGGGCTCCTTTTGTGATGCCAAAAGCCACCACAGCATTTGCCCGCAACAACGCGGTGTTTGACACCACCATCGGGTGGCGTTTTGTGAATCCACTGATGAAGGCCCAGTACGGCGTAGACAGCATGCCTGAGACGGCAGAGAACGTGGCCAAAGACTTTGGTATTTCGCGCGCGGACCAAGACGCTATGGCGCTGGCCAGCCAAACCAAGGCCCTTGCAGCGCAAGCCAAAGGCTTCTTTAAAGATGAAATAACACCCGTACGCATCGCGCAGCGCACGGGCGATGACATTGTTGTAGATACAGACGAGCACCCACGTGCGACCACGCCAGAGTCATTGGCCAAGCTCAAGCCCGTGGTCTTTGATGGCGGCACAGTCACTGCTGGCAATGCCAGCGGTGTCAACGACGGTGCCTGTGCCTTGTTGTTGGCCAGCGGTGCACAAGCCAAGGTCTTTGGCCTCGTGCCCAAGGCGCGTGTGGTGGCCATGGCCACGGTCGGCGTGGCGCCACGCATCATGGGTATGGGACCATCACCTGCGGTGCGCAAAGTACTGGCTTTGGCCAAATTAGGTTTGGCAGACATGGATGTGATAGAGCTCAACGAGGCGTTTGCTGCACAGGGTTTGGCGGTGCTGCGCGACCTAGGGCTGGCAGATAACGACCCACGTGTTAATCCCAACGGCGGGGCAATTGCACTGGGCCATCCGCTTGGTGCCAGCGGTGCACGTTTGGTTACCACGGCCATGTACCAGTTGCACAGAACGGGTGGGCGTTTCGCCTTGTGCACCATGTGTATTGGCGTGGGTCAAGGCATTGCATTGGTGATTGAACGGGTGTGATTACCGAGCCATTGTTCTATGCCGCCGCTGTTCCTGCGGTGTTGTTAATGGGCTTGAGTAAAAGTGGTTTTGGTTCGGGTTTTGGCAGTTTGGCTGTTCCCATCATGGCATTGGCCGTGACAGTGCCTCAGGCCGCGGCGATCTTTATGCCCATTTTGTTGCTCATGGATGTGCTGGGCATAACGGCCTTTCGCAAGCACTTCCAATGGTCACTTATTAAGTTGTTGATCCCTTTGGGCTTACTGGGTACCGTTGTTGGTACGCTCACATTCAAGCACCTGTCGCCACCCGCCGTGTCGGTGATTGTGGGCGTGTTGACCTTGCTGTTTCTGGCGCATCGCTTGTACTCACAACGTTGCGCAGCCAGCCGAAAACCGTTGCCACAAGCAGCTGGCGCAGTGTTGGCCGTGGTGTCCGGTTTCACCAGTTTTGTGGCACACGCAGGTGGCCCACCCATCAACGCCTATGTCATGGGCTTGCGTCTGCCGCCTTTGCAGTTCACGGCCACCATGGCGGTATTTTTCTTTGTGATTAATTTGAGTAAATGGCTGCCTTACAGCTACTTGGGTTTGCTCAGCTGGGACAATATCAGCACCTCATTGGCGCTGCTGCCTTTGGCTCCTATAGGGGTGTGGGCAGGGGTGCGTATCGCACACCGTATTCAGCCTGCAGTGTTTTACCGTTTGATAGAAGTGGGCATGTTGCTGACAGGCCTCAAGCTGGTGGCAGAGTGGCGGTGGTTATGACTTACAACTGGAGATAAACGATGAGACGATTTGACACACTTGACGAATTGGCAGCCTGCGTAGGGCAAGACGTGGCGGTCAGCGATTGGGTTTGCATTGACCAAGCCATGATTGATGCCTTTGCTCACGCCACCGGCGACCACCAATGGATTCACACAGATCCTGAGCGTGCTGCGAAGGGGCCTTTTGGCACAACTGTGGCGCATGGTTTTTTGACCCTGTCGCTGTTGCCCAAGTTCTTTGACACCACCTTCGACATACGTGCAAGTTCTCTGGGCGTGAACTATGGCTTGAACCGTGTGCGCTTCATGTCGCCAGTACCCGTGGACAGCCAAGTGCGTGCGCATCTGCATCTGCTGTCTTGTGAATCTATTGCGGGTGAAGGCGTTCAGTTGACTTGGCGGGTCAGTGTGGAGCTAGAGGGCAGTGACAAGCCTGCGTGCGTGGCTGAATCAGTGGTGAGGCGCTACCCTTAGACGCTTGGTTTCTCGTTAATCGGCATAGCTGGATGCAATGCCTAGCTTGACGCGGTTCACCAGCACGTGCCGTTCAAAGGGCTTGGTTATCACGTCGTTCATTCCCGCGTGTAAGCAGCGGGTCTTAACGTCGGTGGTGACATCGGCTGTGAGCCCAATAATAGTGATTTTTTGATCGGTGGTACGGATGTGGGCGGTGGTTTCTATGCCGTCTTTGACTGGCATCACCACATCCATCAAAATCAAATCAAAACGCTGACTGGCCAGCGCATTTAAGGCTGCCTGTCCGCTGTCGGCCTCTGTAATGTGCAAATCTG
>CALBWZ010000198.1 GCA_937893415.1 uncultured Comamonadaceae bacterium
CCGACACGGCCTGCTTCGCCTGTAGCGAACGGAGGCATGTTGTAGTGCAGCATGAAGCGGTCTTCATACTCACCGGCCAAAGCGTCAATGCGTTGCGCATCGCGCTCGGTGCCCAATGTGGTGACAACCAAAGCTTGGGTTTCGCCGCGTGTGAACAGGGCTGAACCGTGCGTACGTGGCAACACGCCGCTGCGAATTTCGATGGGGCGAACCGTGCGTGTGTCGCGGCCGTCAATACGGGGCTCGCCGGCCAAGATTTGGCCACGGACAATTGTTGCCTCAATGTCATGCAGCAACTTCTCAACGACAACCGCGTCGAACTTCATGTCTGCTTGTGACAAGCTGGCCATCACGTCAGCGTAAGCCGAGCGGCATGCTTCTGTGCGCGATTGCTTGTTGCGGATCTGGTAGGCAGCTTCTAGCTTGGCGCCGCCAAGTTCTTGAACCTTGGCAACCAACGCTTGGTCTTGCTCAGGTGCTTTCCAATCCCACATTGGCTTGCCAGCTTCCCGAACCAATTCATGGATGGCATTGATAGCGATTACGCCTTGCTCGTGGCCAAACACCACGCCACCCAACATGATTTCTTCGCTCAACTGCTGGGCTTCGGACTCCACCATCAATACGGCGGTTTCAGTACCGGCAACGACCAAATCCATCAGCGATTCTTTGCGCGCTGTTTGACCTGGGTTCAAGACGTATTCACCATTCACGTAACCGACACGGGCAGCGCCAATGGGGCCGTTAAATGGGATACCACTGATTGACAAGGCTGCACTGGTGCCAATTAAAGCGGCAATGTCTGCATCAACTTCAGGGTTCAGCGACAGTGTGTGGATAACCACTTGCACCTCGTTGTAGAAACCTGCTGGAAATAGAGGACGAATTGGACGGTCAATCAAGCGCGAGGTCAGTGTCTCGAACTCGCTTGGACGGCCTTCGCGCTTGAAAAAACTACCGGGGATCTTGCCAGCGGCGTAGGTTTTTTCGAGGTAATCAACTGTCAATGGGAAAAAATCTTGACCCGCTTTGGCGGTGGACTTGGCCACCACTGTGGCAAGTACCACGGTACCTTCGATGTCAACCATGACGGCACCGCCGGCTTGACGTGCAATTTCGCCGGTTTCCATAGTGACCGAATGCTGGCCCCACTGGAAAGTTTTGGTAACTTTATTGAACATAGTCATGAAGAAAACTCCTGTGTTGTGTGCGTCGAGCCTTTGACATCAAAGGTCTAGCCGACGACTGGTAATGTGCTCAAACGCATCGGTAAAACACGATGCCATTCCAAAAAGTTATTGATTTAAATTAACTTTTTGGAATGACACAGCTTCGACCTACCGCATGCTGTTTGAAACTTATAGGGCCTAAACCCCGATTGGTGCATGCTCAAAACAAGCATCACCAATGTGCAAAACGCCTGAGACAGTAAACTGACTCAGGCGTCGTAGTCTGACTAATAAATCAACTGCTCTGTCATTACTTACGCAGTGACAACTTAGCGATCAAGGCCAAATAACGCTCGCCGTCTTTAGAGCGCAAGTAATCTAACAGCTTGCGACGACGGCTAACCATTCGCAACAAACCGCGTCGACCGTGGTGGTCTTTTTTGTTTGTTTTGAAGTGAGGTGTTAAGTAGTTGATGCGTGCTGTCAACAAGGCAACCTGAACTTCAGGGCTGCCTGTGTCGTTCGCTGCACGGGCATTGTCTTTAACGATGTCTGCTTTGACGATTCCGGTCATGATTTTCTCTTCATTTACTTGCGTCACCAGCAGCCAGCCCTTGCATGTAGTGCGTTTCTAACTCAGTTTAGAGCAGCACTTACAACCGGGACTTACCGCTTGGCACGTGTTAAGCGCAGCAGATGGTTGCCGCACAACCTTCGATTATAGACTGAAATGTACGCACCATCTACCCCTTCCTGCTAGGCGCTTGCTATGGCCTCGCCATAGAGCAACTGCTGGGCAAAGCAGCTTGCAGCGCCGTCAGACGCAGCAGCACCTTAAAACCAAATCCACTGCCTTCCGCATCAAATGGCACACCTGGCTGGCCCACCTTGTCCATAACGGACACCACCAAAGGCTGCGCAATTTGATGGTCAGCAGCGCGCATCAGCATGCGATGCCCAGCAACGGTGATGTCCGTTTTCTCCATTGCCAAGGCCAGCTGATAGGCATCGACAGCATCGCCCTGACCGACCTGACCCACTTGGCTGGAAACAGACAGGCCCTGCGCCAAAGCCAGCATCATGCCCTGCATGCGCATGTGCAGGTAGTCGTGCTCGGGGTTTGGAAAACTGGCTTTAAACCGCTTGTAAAACGCATCTGACGCTTCACCGCCTAAGTTAGGGAACCACTCAGCCACCGCCAATACCTTGTTCACACCAGCCTGACCAATGGCAGCAGGTGCGCCCAAGGCGTTGCCGTAAAACGTGTAGAAAGTGCCCTCAAAGCCGGCGTCTTTGGCCGCTTTGACCAACAGCGTTAAGTCGTTGCCCCAATTGCCAGTGACAACAGCCTGCGCGCCGCTGGCCATAATTTTGGCCGCATAGGGGGCAAAGTCTTTGATGCGGGCCATGGGGTGCAGTTCTTGGCCGACGATGACAACATCTGGGCGCTTGGCCTGTAATTGGGAGCTGGCTTCTTTCACCACGCTTTGGCCAAAACTGTAGTCTTGCCCAATCAGGTATACCCGCTTCAGGTCTGTGTTGCTCTCAATAGACTGCATGAGTGCGGCTATGCGCATATTGGCATGGGCATCGAATCTAAAGTGCCAAAAGCTGCAGGCTTCGTTGGTCAGAGATGGTTCAACAGCAGCGTAATTTAAAAATACAACACGGTTCGCCGGGTCGCGAGCGTTGTGCTTGTTGATGGCGTCAACCAACGCCAAGGCAACGGCTGAGGAGTTGCCCTGAACCACCACACGAATGCCTTGATCTATGGCTGAGCGCAGCGCCGACAGCGCCTCTTCTGGGCGACTTTTACTATCAAATCTAACGATCTCTATGGGACGCTGCTTGGCTGTACGGCCATCACCCCACGCCACACCGCCATCGGCGTTGATATTTTGTGCCGCCCACGCCAAGTTGCGATACGCAGCCTCACCCGTATTGGTAAATGGGCCACTCAAGCCTTCAATCATGGCCACTTTAATGGGTAAACCGGCATTCGGGGCCGCACCTGCGCCAGCCATGGCGCACAGCAGGCAAACAGTCAATACTGTCCACGCTCGTAAAGTTGTCAAAAATGTGTGTGGGTGCATGGATCGATCTCTGATAGTTGGAACAAGGGCATGCGGCAGGCGTTTATAGATACCGCTGAGAAAGTTGTGCTGCGTCAATATACGCACGCATCGATGGCGTCCAGTGGCCACCTTGGACGCACATTAAAGCTGTAATCATGGCGTTGCCCCGGTTTGGTCACGGGCAGCAAGCCGGCCTGCCAGCGCAGCGCAGCGGCCATGGCGATCATGGCACCGTTGTCGGTGCACAAATGCAATTCTGGGTAGTGCACCCTGACAGAAATGGTTGCGCACGCGGCATTCATGTGGTGGCGCAAGGATGTATTGGCCCCCACACCACCGGCGACCACCAAGCGAGACAGGCCTGTTTGGCGCAGCGCAGCCATGCTCTTTTTAACCAGTACGTCCACAATAGCGGCTTGTGTGCTGGCGGCTAAATCAGCCAATTGTGCATGGCTAGGCTGCACGCCCAGCTTGCGGTGCTGCACCATGACAGCTGTTTTTAAGCCTGCAAATGAAAAATCCAAGTTCCCGCTGTGCAGCAACGGCCTTGGCAGCGCGAACGTCTTGGGGTTGCCCTGTTCGGCCAATG
>CALBWZ010000199.1 GCA_937893415.1 uncultured Comamonadaceae bacterium
CAATGCCCAGGGCCAGGTTGTCCTGAGAAGTTGTCGATGTCATGGCCATGGATGAAGTGCGTGGTTGATCAAAGTCAAGCAACAGTTTAAACCGCGTCAGTCATCAACAGCTTTCTGGCTTCGCGATACGTTGCGCATGCCAAGGCCTGATATATTAGGCAACCTTTATATATTTACATTTTTGTTTTTAAACCGATGAAGCTCTCAGACTTACTCAATGCTGGCTCCGATGAAGCCATCGCTATTTCTGCTCCTTCCAGGCCCTCGCTGGACTTTCTTGGTTTGCGGCAATTGGTCGCCAGCACAACAAAGACCCTTAACGATGCGGGTATTGGTCGCAACGACAGGGTCGCCATTGTGCTGCCCAATGGCCCTGAAATGGCCACTTGTTATCTGGCATGCGCCTGTGCAGTAACCAGTGCACCGCTGAATCCGGCTTACCGTGTTGACGAGTTCGAGTTCTACTTGGATGACTTGCAAGCCTGTGCGCTCATTGTTGAGAAAGGCAGCAACTCGCCAGCCTTGGCTGCAGCTCAGAAATTAGGCATACGAATCATTGAATTGCTTGTTCCTGAGGGCGCTTGTGCTGGCCAATTCACGCTGGCTGCTGGTGCACACGCCCCCTGCGACCATGGCGGCAATTCGTCTGCTAGCGACGTCGCCATGATTTTGCACACCTCGGGAACCACCTCAAAGCCCAAACGTGTGCCGCTCACGGTAGAGAACTTATGCGCATCGGCCAAACACATCGCTGCCACGCTGCAGTTCACACCCCAAGACGGCGGTCTGAACATCATGCCCTTGTTCCATATCCATGGCTTGATCGCAGGTCTGTTGGCCCCCATTTCTGCGGGTTCACGCGTGTTTTGCACACCAGGGTTCAACGCCCTGCGCTTCTTCAAATGGATGGAAGAGGCCAAACCCACGTGGTACACCGCTGTACCCACTATGCACTTGGCCATCGCTACACGCGCCAAACACAATGTACAGACCATTGCTCGACATCCGCTGCGTTTCATACGCTCCTCATC
>CALBWZ010000200.1 GCA_937893415.1 uncultured Comamonadaceae bacterium
CGATTTAAACCAAGTCATGGTGGACGCCTCTATTTGCGGTCTAGGCCAAGCTGCACCCAATCCTGTGCGCTGCGTACAGCAATACTTTTCTCAAGAGGTGGCTTGAATGAACGCACGCACAACATCTAGCGATGTATCACCACAAGTGATTCACTTCACCTTAGACGGCAACGAGGTTGCCGCCTTTGACGGGGAAACCATTTTTAACGCTGCCAAACGCCATGGCGTAGACATTCCTCATTTGTGTTTCAAAGAAGGTTACAGAGCCGATGGCAACTGCCGCGCCTGTGTGGTGGAGATCAACGGTGAGCGCAGCTTGGCGCCCAGCTGCTGTCGCAATGTAAGTGCAGGTATGCAGGTGCAAGCCAACAGCGACCGTGCGTTGAAAAGCCAGCAAATGGTGGTAGAAATGCTGCTGTCTGATATGCCAGACCAAGGCTTTAAGTGGAACGATGCCACGCCGGATAGGGACGGCGATGCAGGCCAACACGGTGAGTTGAGTTTGTGGGCGCAGCGCTTGGGTGTACAAGTACGTCCAGAGTTACGCGCCATCAAGCGAGCCTCTGTTGCGCCTGATATGTCACATCCGGCTATGGCTGTGAATATGGACGCTTGTATTCAGTGCAACCGCTGCGTGAGAGCGTGTCGCGAAGAGCAGGTCAATGACGTTATTGGCATGGCGCAGCGAGGCGCGCATGCCGAGATTGTGTTTGACCTAGGCGACGCCATGGGCGATAGCACCTGCGTGGCTTGTGGCGAATGTGTACAAGCATGCCCAACGGGTGCGTTGATGCCAAAAACACAAGTGGGCTCGCAAATTGTTGACAAACAAGTCGATTCGGTATGCCCGTTTTGTGGCGTGGGTTGCTTGCTGACCTACAACGTAAAAGACAACAAAGTTGTGAGTGTTGACGGACGCGATGGCCCTGCCAACCAAAGCCGTTTGTGCGTCAAAGGGCGTTATGGTTTTGACTATGCGCACAGTCCACAGCGCTTAACCATGCCGCTGATACGCAAAGAAGGTGTCGCTAAAAACCCAGATATTTCCGCAAGACCAGACGA
>CALBWZ010000201.1 GCA_937893415.1 uncultured Comamonadaceae bacterium
GCTCAGCGCGCTCATGCGTGCGGGACACATACCGGTAACCCTTGTGGCGACGACTGGTGGTGACAGCCAAGACATGGTGCGTGCCAGCCTGTTGGGAGCGCACACAGAGTGGCGCCTAGAGGACTGGTACAAGCTCGTGCGCTTGGACAGCCAGCATCCAGCTGGCATAAGCCTGGTACAGGATGCCGACCCACGAACAGCCACCTATCAGGGACAACTGGACCAGTTGGCAAGCATGATGCGGGGCCAAGCACACAGCCTGCCCAACTTTGAAACCGCATTGCGTGTGCAGCAAGTAGTTGAAGACCTGCTAGACCGCACCAAGCCGGCCGCCTTGTAGCCTATCGAACGCGGTGGTTTTGACGGGTGTGATTCAAATTGCACGCTGGTTGACACGCTTCGACAACTCGCCCGCGCTTTCTTTGCGCTCGCTGTACCGGTCAACCAAGTAAGACGAGGCATCACGCGTGAGCAGCGTGAACTTGACCAGTTCTTCCATCACATCCACAATGCGGTCGAAATAAGAGGACGGCTTCATGCGCCCTGCGTCATCAAACTCCATAAACGCTTTGGCAACAGAGCTCTGATTAGGAACAGTGACCATGCGCATCCAACGGCCCAAAATACGCATTTGGTTCACTGCATTAAAGGACTGGGAACCACCACTGACTTGCATCAAAGCCAATGTTTTGCCCTGTGTAGGGCGCACAGCGCCCATGGACAGGGGTATCCAGTCGATCTGGCTTTTCATTATCCCGGTCATGGCACCATGGCGCTCCGGCGAGGTCCACACCATGCCCTCGGCCCACATGGCGAGTTCTCGAAGCTCTTGCACCTTGAAGTGGGAATCAGGAACGGCGTCTGGCTGAGGCAGGCCTGTAGGGTCGTACACCTGCACCTGCGCCCCCATCAACGCCAACAAACGTGCCGCCTCCAGAGTCACCAACTTGCTGTATGAGCGCTCGCGCAGCGAACCGTACAGCAGCAAAATACGGGGTGCGTGCTGCGATGCTGGCTTGACTGTGAGCTGGTTCAGAGATGGAACTTCAAAGCTCTCGTCAGCAAGTTGGGGTAGATCGTGCATGTTTTTTTACAATATTTAAAGTCGAATCGCTGAAATAGTTCAACTGTTATTGTATTATAGAATAATGATTGAATCTCAAGTTGTAACAGCAATGAGCGCCTTGGCCCAAACCCACAGGCTGCGCGTTTTTCGTGCGCTAGTGGTGGCAGGAACTGACGGCATGACCCCATCTGCCATAGCCGCGCAACTCGATGTGGCCTCCAACACCTTGTCGTTTCACCTGAAAGAGCTCGCTCATGCTGGGTTGGTGAATAGTGAGCCCAAAGGCCGCAATCTAATTTACCGAACCAACTTCTCAGCAATGAGTGGCCTCATCACTTACTTGGTTGAAGCCTGCTGCGCTGGCGGTACATGTGAAATACCTCCATCCACCATCAAAGGCCTCACTGTGAGCGACAACCAAACCATCAACGTGCTCTTTTTGTGCACCCACAACGCTGCACGCAGCATCTTGGCAGAGGCCTGTTTGAACGACATGGGCGCAGGCCGTTTTAAGGCTTTTTCTGCAGGAAGCAACCCCCGCGCCAACCAACACCCGCACCCCATGGCCTTGCAAACGCTGACCCGTGCAGGCATAGCCACTGAAGGCCTAAGCAGCAAAAGCTGGGACGTATTCGCGCAAGCGGATGCGCCGGTCATGGACTTGGTGATTACGGTGTGCGACAACGCCGCTGGCGAGGTCTGCCCCCATTGGCCAGGCCAACCAGCAACAGCGCACTGGGGCTATCCAGACCCGTCTGCAGTTGCAGGTTCGCAGGACACCCAGCGTGAAGCGTTTAGACAAACGCTGCACGCTGTGCGACGCAGGCTAGACCTGATGGTCAGCCTGCCGAAAAGTAAGCTGAGTACATTGCTGTTACAACAAACAGCACGGGATCTGGCACAGCAATGAGGCTGCAGTGATGGGGCGCTTGGGATCTACGGCGCTGCGATCCATCAGCATTAATCACGCAACCAACTCAGCGGCTCTATGGGCTGGACCGCGTAGACGGACAGGCGCAATTCTATGGCCATTTCCTCGGCTATCAACTGCGCCAGTTCAAAGGCGTCGTCGGGCGGAACAGTTTTTTGCTGGTAACCCCAACCCAATTCGTACATGCGCTGCGCGTATTTGAATGGCACATAGCCAACGGCCCGGCCTTCTGTGGTTTCTATGGTTTTGTAGCATGTATCCATGGTGGCTTTGAAAGGCGCTGGTGTTGCTTCTCCGCCAGCCACGGCAATCATGACTGCTTCGTCAAAGCCTATGGTTTTGCGCATACCTTCATCAAATATTTGATCCAACACGTCGGTGCACCGCATGGCCACGCGCACCTTGACCGCCCTCACCGCTTTCGAAGATCCTGTCAGGCGGACTGCATTTTCATAGGCCTTGCGAGCTTGCGCTTTGGGGCCAATTTTCTTGTTAAAAAAACTAAAAAATCCCACAACTTAACTCCTGTAGACCTCGAAGGCTGACCATTTATAAACGTTTTTATGGCTTACGCCTCTTGTGCAATTGTGTCCACAATGACACTGGCCTTGTACTCTGACACTTGCACCCACACAGCATTGGGTAACAGCTGCTTGATCAAGGTTCCAACAATTGGATGTGTGCCTATCCAACGCACTCTTGCAAGACTCACTGCGTTACGCCTCAACTCCTGCATGACACGGCGAACCATATCAATGTCGTTCACAAGCACCCACACGGGGGCCGTCAATGTGCTGGAATGAACGGGCATTGGCACTGGCCGATACGTGTACAAACCTGCACGAATAACACGCAGGCCGTTTGCAATCAATTTTTTAGACAGCATGCCGGAGCCAAAAGGCTCCAACACCAAGAAGCGCTCAACTTGCTCTTCTTTGCGCATCAACTTGTTGATGAGGTCATCTAAACTGCCAGGCACGTTGGGAATCACCACGTTTTTGGCATGGAAACTGTCTATGCCTTTGATATGACAGACCTCTGAAAGCGAAGCCGCCGCATGTGAGTCAAGCGCTGCAAATTTCAAGCGGTTGACCCGCAGCTTTAAGGCCACGCACAAGGCATCAAAAAACTCTAACGCATCTGGCGCGTCAGAACCAGATGCGACCACTGTCAGCGCCGCTTTGTCTTTTATTGGATCCCACTCTGCAATCTCACGCAGGACCGCGCGCTGCTCAGCGTCGTTGGTCATCTCTATGCGCATAACGGGTGCGTCGATGAGGCGAATGCCGGCATCCTCGCACAACCGACTCAGATCGGAAGCGATAAAACTTTTACGCTGAGCCCAATTGGGCGCAGTGACGATCAGGGTTGAGGCTTTAGCGACCATGTGCTAATTTTCTTTAGTAAATGGTTGGGGTATTTGATGGCGATCAAAAGTAATTATGCCTATTGTAAGTATGTTCTCACCGGCATATCAGTAAGACTGGTGAGCGATGCGCACAACGGCAGACGCAGCACATGTGAAGCACCGACATAATAGAGGTCAGAATGTCGGGCTGATGGTCAGCACCGGCGGTATCCGCCCTTATTTTTTAAACTGAAAGATCACCCATGAATACAACACCATCTGGCTTGCAATACGACGACACAACAATAGGAGAAGGCCCAGTGGCTGCCGTGGGACAAGGCGTTGCCGTGCATTACACGGGTTGGCTGCTCATTGACGGCGAACAAGGCGCCAAGTTTGACTCCAGCAAAGACCGTGGCGACCCCCTAGAGTTTTCACTAGGCGCAGGCATGGTTATCAAAGGCTGGGACGAAGGCGTGGCCGGTATGCAGGTCGGCGGCGCGCGCACCCTGATCATCCCGCCAGAACTGGGCTATGGCGCTCGTGGTGCCGGTGGCGTGATTCCACCCAATGCAACGTTGAAGTTTGATGTTGAGCTGATGGCCATACGCAGCTAACAGCAGCGCTTGCCAGCCACTGCGTTTTATACCGTGGACTTGGTGCTTGTGTTGCGCAGCAAACGTTGCAAATGCGGGCGCAGATGCAAAAACCCCCGGTACATGACCTCAAGTACCGGGGTCACACCGGGTAAGCGGGCGAAACGCCCTAGCCATCTCCAGCCGGGCATGGCAAGCCACAAGGCTACAAAGGCGGCGGCACCGCTTAACAACTGTCCATCTTTTTGGCGCACATGAAATCTAGCCATATAGAGAGCTTGCTCTTCAGGGCTGATGTCTTCGCTTCCCTTGCTCACATCTAACCATTGCACAGGCTGCAGCGGCATGAGTGACTGATACACCCCAATTTCTCGGCGGCACAGTGGACACGCGCCATCAAACAGGACGGTGAATTCATTGCATGGCGTGGCGTTGTCTGTGGCGGCTGGTGCAGTCATATTGATGGTCTCTGGTGGCAAAGTAGTTTCACAGTTAACACGCAGTTGACGTCACGTCATTAAGGCACCAACCATTGCCAAGCATCAGCTTGTAGTGTGGCCCGCCTGTGTCCGCTTGGTGCCAGCTCTAGCCAGTCTATGACAATAACCTGCAGGTTAATGATGGCGAGATTGTGCTGCTGTGCGGGCTGTGGGTCAGCCAACACCTCAGCTGTGGTGGTTGTATCGCCCAGCACCTCACCTGGCGCAAGCAGTGACACATAGTCACCTGCAGCCCTGGACTGGCGCATCTTGGCCCAGGCTGCATCGACTTCAGACCCGCTGCGCTGCACAGTGGCAAGGGCACTTACTCTGAGTTGCCAGCCCAACCGTTTGCTCCAAAATGTCAGCGCAGCGCTCGGGTTGTCGTCCAACTCGGCCACTTTGGGGCTGCGACTGTCCGTATAAATGTGAAATGTACGCGACAGCGCATCCACGCCTCGCAACACCACCATGCGTGCTTGTGGCTGAGCCTGTTGATCGACCGAGCTCAGCAGCGGTGTGCGCCACTCGTGGTGGCGGTCGTGTGGGGCACGCTGCAACTCCAGCCATATACGACGGCGAATATCTGATGTGGTGGCAGGGGTTGTTTGCAAACTGTTCAATCCAACTGGCGCGTCCATGTCAACGCAATATGGTCATTACAAGCGCAATCGCTGTTGAACATAGGGATAACCATATGACGTTGTTGGTCATAAACCCAGGGGCAGCGCATAAATTGGCCTGTGCTTATATGCTCAACATATTAGGAAATAACAAGCACTCTTGGTTTAAAGGGTGCGTATGGGCTGTATGTGGGCCCCTAGAAATTAAAGGTTGAACGTGTTAGAAACCATCTGTGATGTCATGCTCGATGCATACAAGAGAAACTGGATTACGAGCCGGGATGGCAATGTCAGTATTCGTCATCACGACAGAGACCACTTTTACATCACGCCAAGCGGCATCCGCAAACAAACGCTGCAACCCGATCAATTTAAGAAAATAAAGATCAACCCCATTGATTCGAACCAAGTTGGCGAATGGGAAGAAATGGCTTACACCGACATCAGTAGCAACCTGACACCGTCGGGTGAAATACCACTGCATTTTGGCTTGCAAAGAAATATGGGGCAACACCACAATGACGTTCGTGTGGTGGTGCATGTGCACCCCACCTACTGCATTGCCGCCATGCACGCAGGTATCGATCTATCGACCATCAGCGAATCATTCCCAGAACTCAACCGATACACCAAGGTGGCACCCAATGTGGGCGATGTAGCCCCAACCAGCCAGGAGCTTGCCGATGAGTGTTTCAAAAACCTGGCCTTGAAGGCTGACGGGCACAT
>CALBWZ010000202.1 GCA_937893415.1 uncultured Comamonadaceae bacterium
CTAGTCCAGACCTGAACAACTACCTCTCTTACTTGCTGGCCTCGGCTAACCGTACGATGAGCATGGGTTTAGGTAAAGCCATTGCCAAAGAAAAAATGACTGAACAACACTGGCGTATCTTGCAAGTGTTGTCAGATGAAAACGGACGCGCTATGGGGGAATTGGCCGAGCAGGTGCTGATGAACCATCCCGCACTCACCAAAAACATCGACAAACTTGTCAGCCGCGGCTTGGTCTTGCGCAACACATCACCAGAAGACAGTCGCAAGGTGCTGGTCTTTATTTCCAACACAGGTTTGGCGATGGTGCAACGCCTCACCGCCCAAGTCGACGCCCATCACCAATCCATCCATAAGGTCTTGGGTGTGCGTAAAACTGAACAACTTAAAAAGCTTTTAGACGACTTTGTACGCGATAGCGCTGTGCACGGCTGATAGTTATTCTTTACGCATGGCTGCCAAGGTCTGCGCTGTATTACTCCAAGCTGGTTTATCTGGCGCATAACGTGCCCGCATACCGTCAACCAGCAACACCAACTGTTTGTCACTCAAGGTATTCGCAAACGAAGGCATGAAGCCAATGTCTTTAGAAGCCGGCGACTGAATGCCTTCCAATACGATGCGCAGCAAGTTATCGGGGCGGTCGCTGTTCACATTGGTGTTCAAGGCCAAGGGGCGGTTCACGCCCAACAGCTGAGGGCCATCCCCATCGTGGTGACAAGCACCGCAACTGCCTTGGAATAAGCGCTGGGCTGTGTCTGGCAGCGGGGCTTGACTTGCCGCATCAGCCACCGCCTTGGCGGCCAAAATCTCACGTTGCGCTTCGTCTGCGCTTGAGGATGGCTGAAGAGAAGCCAAATACACCGCCATGGCACGTATATCGTTGTCCGGCACCCAAGCCAAGTTGCGCACCACCAAGCCCATAGGGCCAGCAGCTATACCGTGTTGCTTTGTATGGCCTTGTCGCAAATAGCGGAAAAATTCTTCCTCACTCCAAGGCACAGGCGATGGGTTCAACCCCGTCAGCGCAGGTGCTTGCCACCCGTCCACCACCGCGCCTTGCATATAGGACTGCTCATTGCGTTC
>CALBWZ010000203.1 GCA_937893415.1 uncultured Comamonadaceae bacterium
ATGAAGGGGTCAAAGTTATCCATGACGATTTCCAGTGAACGCTTGTTGAACGCGTTGTTTAACGACCATCAGTTTTTGTACGTTGGTGCCCATCTTCATCAAACTGGCCAGCGTGGCTGAGTCCATTTTTTGCATCTCGTCTAACCAGTCGGTCATCATTTCAATAAAGCCATGCATGAGCTTCATGCGCTCTTGGGCATGGATATCTGCGGGCTCTGTCGGCGTCTCCATCAAGGCGTCACGCAGCATGCTCAAGGTGGGGTCGATTTCTCGTTTTCGCCGCTCGTTGGCCAGTGTTCGAAAAATAGCCCACACATCCTCAGGTGCCTGAAAATACTCCCGCCTGTCATTGGGCAGGTGCATGAGCTTGACCAAATTCCATGACTGCAACTCTTTCAGACCCATGCTCACGTTGGAACGTGAAAAACCCAAAGCCTCACCCACATCGTCCGCATTCAACGGCTTGGACGACACATACAGGAGGGCGTAGATTTGCCCTACGGTGCGGTTGATACCCCAGCGACTGCCCATTTCGCCGAAATGCATGACGAACTGCTGCGTGAGTGGTGGTAGATTCATGGCGGTGTGTCCAAGTGGTCGTTAATTTCTGAATTTTCAGTCTTTACAGAAATGACAGTATACGTCTAAATACTAGTAGAAACCCTTATTTTTATCACAGGCCTCCACATCGTAAAAACTACGACGTCGATCCGCTAGCCTAGGGTTTCGCAGCACCACATCAACCATCAGCTAGGAGACATCGGCCACGTTGATCGCCAGCGGGCTACTCACAAGGCGAGGCAGACCTCTATCTCGGCAAACCTGTTGCACCTGATGAACGCGTGCTGGTGCTCAATAGTTTGGCCAGGCGCGTGTTGGAACAAACCGATGACACTGTGAGGTTGATGTGCGCAACTGAAGCACGCCATTATTTGGATATGAATAACTTTTATTCAATCGATATCGTTAAAGAACAACCGCAATCGCTGTACATTGTTATAGTGGTCTTTGGCCAATGGATTGGCGACAATAGACTACGCACAGGGGCAAGTTATCACTATCACAACCACCATTGATATAGTTCAGCCAGAAGAACACGAAGACATGGATGAACCCTGGTGTATCCCGGTGGTCCAAAGACCTGCCATCACATCTAACATTCGCCGCTACACACCAAGCAGCGACCGCAACGGCGCACCACCTGCTCAAGCTATAGCCTCGTCAACAGAACCCAACGAAGCTGGCAAACCCAGCCCGGTTCATCAGCACTGATTAGACGAACCGGCAGGTTTCAGGGGCCCTTGAAATAGCCATTGTGTGCGTTGCAGGCCATTGGGTGGCGCCGACGCAGGCCATCAAGCCGCTGTATGTGCAAGGGCTGCCTCACTGCCCATAAAGTTTTTACACAAGGTTGCGCTGGCTAGGCTGGCATGTGTTTCTGACAGCTTGGCGGCCAAGTCGCCATGGCCTTCATTGATGGCATGGACGATGGCATGGTGTTCATCCCAGATGCCATCGCGCCCTGCACTGTGCTGAAGCACGGCGCCCATGATGCGTCGCACATGTATCCAATGGCTCTGTGATGCTTCTAATATGTAGGCATTGCCGGAGGCCTGATAAATAGCGCTGTGAAACGCCATATCGGCCTCAATCAACACACGCACGTCGTCCCCTGCCGCCGCCTCACGTCCCGCCTCGATCAGCGAATTGGGTATATGTGCGCCAGCAGCCGCAGCAAGCCTGGCAGCCAACGCGTCCATCGCACCCCGTACTTGGTACAACTGCCCTATGCGCGAAGGGTCTAACTGTGTAACAACCAAGCCCCTGCCAGGGGCATCTTCTAACAAGCCATCTTTTTTCAGCAAACGCAGTGCTTGCAGCACTGGCGAACGCGAGACATTGAGTTGCTCGGCCAGGTCTTCTTGGGTGATGCGCTCACCTGGGGCAAGCTTGCCTGAGCTGATGGCATCCAGCAGTGTTTTGTACACCTCGTCGACATAGTCCGTGCGGCAAGGGATCTTGGCTAAGATCAATTCAAGCTCCTGTTATTCATGGTGCATAGCTTAAAGCCTATGTCTGAGCACAACGAACCTGTCTTAAGTCAACATGTCAGGCTGGGTGGCGACCAAATGGT
>CALBWZ010000204.1 GCA_937893415.1 uncultured Comamonadaceae bacterium
GATGGGTAGTTGGTAACGTTTGAAGGTTAACTCAATAAGCCGTTAACGCAAATTGTAAAAAGCAGCGCGACCCGGGTATTCAGCGACATCGCCCAAGTCCTCTTCTATGCGCAGCAGTTGGTTGTACTTGGCCATGCGGTCGCTGCGGCTGAGTGAGCCTGTTTTAATTTGCCCCGCGTTGGTACCCACTGCAATGTCTGCAATGGTTGAGTCTTCAGTCTCACCAGAGCGGTGGCTGATGACGGCGGTGTAGCCGGCGCGCTTGGCCATTTCAATGGCGGCGAAGGTCTCGGTTAGTGTGCCAATTTGGTTGATTTTGATGAGAATGGAGTTGGCAATGCCCTTGTCGATGCCTTCTTTCAAAATCTTGGTGTTGGTGACAAACAAGTCGTCACCTACCAATTGCACCTTGGATTTCAGGCGGTCGCTCAGAATTTTCCAACCGTCCCAGTCGCCTTCGGCCATGCCGTCCTCAATGCTGATGATGGGGTACTTCTCAACCCAGGTGGCCAGCATGTCAGTCCACTCGGTAGCGTTGAGCTTCAAGCCTTCGCCGTCTAAGCAGTATTGGCCGTCTTTGTAGAACTCGCTTGCGGCGCAGTCCAGACCCAATGCAATTTGTTCGCCAGGTGTGTAGCCAGCCGCGTGGATGGCATCCAAAATCATTTGAATGGCGGCTTCGTGGCTGGGCACATTGGGTGCAAAGCCACCCTCGTCGCCAACAGCAACGCTCATGCCTTTGTCGTGCAAAATTTTCTTGAGTGCGTGGAAAGTCTCAGCGCCCCACCGCAATGCGTCACGGAAGGTGGGTGCACCAACCGGAATAATCATCAATTCTTGCAAGTCGAGGTTGTTGTTGGCATGTGCGCCGCCGTTGACCACGTTCATCATGGGCACTGGCATTTGCAAGGCGCTCATCCCGCCAAAGTAACGGTACAAAGGCAGGCCAGCCTCTTCTGCTGCGGCACGTGCCACAGCCATAGACACTGCAAGCGTAGCGTTGGCACCCAAGCGGGCTTTGTTGTCTGTGCCGTCTAAGTCGATAAGTGTTTTATCGAGGAAGGCTTGCTCTGAAGCGTCTAAGCCAATGACAGCTTCTGAAATTTCGGTGTTGATGTTTTCTACGGCTTTAAGGACGCCTTTGCCCAGGTAGCGGTTGTTGTCGCCATCGCGCAGCTCAATGGCTTCGCGCACGCCGGTAGACGCGCCAGACGGTACAGAGGCGCGTCCCATGACGCCAGACTCTAGCAACACATCACATTCAACGGTGGGGTTGCCTCGGCTGTCTAATATTTCACGGGCAACTATGTCAACAATGGCGCTCATAAAAATTCCTTAAAAGTGGGTTGAAAGTGCAGTAACTAATACAAATACGGGAGGTGAGACGACTTTTAGTTGAAGTCGTTTTCTAAAAATGGTGAGGCCTTGGTTACGCGGTCTAAGTTAACCAAGGTTTGCAGCAAGGCACGCATGTGCTTGAGCGGCACTGCATTGGGGCCGTCGCTCATGGCCACTGATGGGTCTGGGTGTGTTTCCATAAACAAACCAGCCACACCCACTGCCACTGCGGCGCGGGCCAACACCGGCACCATCTCGCGCATGCCGCCACTGCTGGTGCCTTGGCCGCCTGGCAACTGCACACTGTGGGTGGCATCAAACACCACGGGTGCACCCGTCTCGCGCATGATGGACAGGCTGCGCATGTCAGACACCAAGTTGTTGTAGCCAAAGCTTGCGCCACGCTCGCAGGCCATGAAGTTATCAGGGTTTAAGCCGGCTTCTATGGCTGCAGCACGCGCTTTGTCAATGACATTTTTCATGTCGTGCGGCGCTAAAAACTGGCCTTTTTTGATGTTCACAGGCTTGCCGCATTGCGCCACGGCCCGAATAAAGTCGGTTTGGCGGCACAAGAAAGCTGGTGTTTGCAGCACATCAACCACGCTGGCAACTTCTGCAATTTGACCAATATCGTGAACGTCTGTCAGCACTGGAACGCCCAACTCTGCCTTGACCTTGGCCAAAATAGCCAGGCCAGCATCCATGCCAGGACCACGAAAGGTGACGCCACTGGAGCGGTTGGCCTTGTCAAAGCTGCTTTTAAAAATGAACGGAATACCCAGTTCATCTGCTATGTCTTTCAGCGTCCCAGCTGTGTCCATTTGCAGTTGCTCAGACTCGATGACACAAGGGCCTGCAATGAGGAAAAACGGCTTGTCTAAGCCAGCTTCAAAATGGCACAGTTTCATGATGGAACCTTGGCAGTTTTATGGTGGATAGCCGCTTTAATGAATGCATTAAACAAAGGGTGACCGTCCCACGGTGTTGACTTGAACTCTGGGTGAAATTGCACGCCTACATACCAAGGGTGCACGGCTGTTGGCAGCTCCACAATCTCAGTCAGTTGTTCGCGCTGAGTCAGTGCTGAAATCACCAAACCGGCGCTGCGCAGGGTGTCTAGGTAGTTCACGTTCGCTTCGTAGCGGTGGCGGTGGCGCTCAGTCACCACGTCGCCGTAAATACTGTGCGCTACGGTGTCTTTGGACACGTCAGAGCTTTGTGCGCCCAAGCGCATGGTGCCACCCAGATCTGACTTGGCGCTGCGCTTTTGTATAGAACCGTCGGCATCTTGCCACTCGTCTATGAGCGCAATCACTGGCGTGGTGGTTTGCGGGTCAAACTCTGTGGAGTTGGCATCGGCCAAACCCGCCACGTGTCTCGCAAATTCGATGGTGGCCACTTGCATGCCCAAACAAATACCCAAATAAGGTACTTTGTTTTCGCGGGCAAATTGCGCGGTGGAAATCTTACCCTCCACGCCTCGTACACCAAAACCACCGGGTACCAAAATCGCATCAAAAGCCTCTAATTGCTGAACGTTGCCTGCGCTGATGGTCTCTGAGTCAATATAAGAAATATTGACCTTGTGGTGGTTTTTTAGGCCAGCGTGGCGCAGGGCCTCATTGACCGATTTGTAGCTGTCAGACAAGTCTACATACTTGCCCACCATGGCCACGTTAACCTCGCCTTGCGGGTTGGCTACTTCGCGCACCAAGTTGTCCCAACGCGCCAATTTAGCAGGTGGGGTGTTCAGGCGCAGCTTGTCGCAAATGAGGCCGTCTAGACCTTGCTCATGCAACAGGCGGGGTACTTTGTAAATCGTGTCCACGTCTGGCATGGAAATCACGCCCCACTGCGCCACGTTGGTGAACAGCGAAATTTTTTCGCGCTCTTCCTCTGGAATGGTGCGGTCGGCGCGGCACAGCAGCGCATCAGGCTGTATACCAATTTCACGCAGCTTTTGCACGGTATGTTGCGTGGGTTTGGTTTTGAGTTCACCGGCTGTTGGAATCCAAGGCAGGTAGGTCAGGTGCACAAAGGCGGCCATATTGGGGCCCATGCGCAAGCTGAGTTGGCGCACCGCTTCCAAAAAGGGCAGCGACTCGATGTCGCCAACGGTGCCACCGATTTCAACAATGGCGA
>CALBWZ010000205.1 GCA_937893415.1 uncultured Comamonadaceae bacterium
TGAGACGGCGGCCCAGGTCCAATACGCGAAGCTGACCGCGAGCGCCGCAACCAGATCGCCATCGACATGATCAACGAGCGGTTTATTCGCCAGTTTCGTCTGGGCATGTTGGAGGTGTTGCGCACCAGCCCACGTGTCAATCCTGCGCGTGTGCAAATCATGCGTTTTGGCGACTACCTGCAAACATTGCGTGCGCCACTCAGTGTGAATGTCATGCGGGCCAGTCCCTTGCGCGGGAATTGCTTGGTGGTTATAGAGCCCACAGTTGTATTCAGCTCACTGGACAATTTCTTTGGCGGCTTTGGGCGTGGCGTTGGACAATTGCCAGCTGGGCGCATGTTCACACCAACAGAAACACGGATTATAAAAATTATCTTGAACGTGTTCATCAAGTCCATTAAAGATGCATGGGCACCCATCTATGCATTGGATTTTGAACATATCAGCTCAGAAATAAACCCACAATTTGCTCAAATTGCAGACGAAAACGACCTCATTATCCTCAGCCGTTTTGACGCAGAAGCCACCGAACAAGGCAAAGGCTTTGTCGATTTGGTTTACCCTTACGCCTCACTCAAACCTATCAGAGACTTGTTGCGCAGTCGCGTACAGACAGGAGACGGTAACGAGGCCTCAGATAAAAAATGGCATGTCGAGTTAGAGGCCGCCGTAAGCGACTCGAGCTTAGAGTTACAGGTCTTGTTGGGTCACCTGACCATACCGTTGTCTCAGCTCGAAGCGCTCAGCGAAGGCGATGTGCTGTACTTCAAGAAACCAGATTTAGCCCGTGCATATATCAGTGACATTCCAGCGTTTGATGTGGATGTGGGTACAGTTGGCAGCCACATTGCCGCCAAAATCGAATCTGCTGTTGACCCCGAGCAGTTGTAATACTTTTAGGAATCAATGATGAACGACGACAACGTACAAGATGCAAGCAACACCATCAACTCAGATGTGTTGGAGAACATTCCAGTCACACTGTCCATTGAGGTTGGGCGAGCCGTTATTAAAATACGCGATCTGATGCGCCTAACGCAGGGTAGCGTGGTGGAGCTAGACCGGATTGCCGGCGAACCGCTAGACTTGATGGTTAACAACACAGCCGTTGCGCAGGGCGAGATAGTACTTGTCAATGACCGCTACGGCATACGCTTAACGCGCGTGGTGCCTGCATCAGAGCGCATGAAAAACCTACAGTAATAAAACGCTATGACACCAACTGTATCTATGGGTGACTGGCTACAATTTGTAGCCAGTTTTGCGTTGGTGTTAGGCCTGCTGGGCCTGGTGTTGTGGGGCCTACGCCGTATGCAACACAGCAAAGCTTTCGGTCGCAAAGACGCCCAGCTGCAAGTCATTGACAGTGTCTCCATCGGCGCGCGTCAAAAAATTCTGTTGGTGCGCGTGCGTGACCAAGAGATCGTGGTGGGTGTCAGTCCACAAGGCATGACAGCTTTAAGCCATGTTCAGCACCCCGCAGCCAACGCAGGACAGGCCGGTTTTGCTCAAACACTTGCAGATTTGAAAGACAACGCGTCATGAACCCAAGGTTTTATTCTCGCCAGCGCACCTGGCTCGTGGTCGGCTTGGCCATGTTGGGCGCACTGTCTATTGCGGTCGTGCCTTCATTGGCACACGCACAGGCTCAAGTTGGAGGCGTAGGCATTCCCCTGGTCAATGTGACCAACGCATCTGGCGGCTCGCAATACAGCCTCACGTTGCAGCTATTGGCCCTGATGACAACGCTGACGTTGTTGCCATCGCTGCTGCTGATGATGACCTCGTTTGTGCGCGTCATCATAGTCATGTCGCTGCTGCGCCAAGCTTTGGGCACTGGTCAAACGCCACCCAACTTGGTGCTGGTGGGGCTGGCCATGTTTCTAACACTGTTCATCATGCAGCCGGTGCTCAATGAGGTGTACAACAACGCCTTGTTGCCCTATATGGACGGTAAAGCTTCATTTGATGTGGCCTTGGCCGCTGCCGAAGCGCCCATACGTGGCTTTATGCTCAATCAAACACGTGAAGACGACATCGCCATGTTCATGGACATTGCGCGCAATACGACATTCACTTCGCCTGCCGATGTGCCATTTACAACGCTGGTGCCCGCCTTCATCACCTCAGAGTTGAAAAGCGCCTTCACCATTGGTTTTTTAATCTATATCCCATTTGTCGTGATTGATCTCATTGTGGCCAGCGTCCTGATGTCGCTGGGCATGATGATGTTGTCGCCGGTGCTAGTGGCGTTGCCGTTCAAGCTGATGCTGTTCGTGCTGGCCGACGGCTGGAATCTGCTGGTGGGCTCCCTTGCCGCCAGTTTTGCGCCCTAGCGACAGGAGATCCGTGTGAATCCGCAGATGGTGTTGACGATGGGTCAGG
>CALBWZ010000206.1 GCA_937893415.1 uncultured Comamonadaceae bacterium
CGCCAACATTACCTTTCACATTCTTTTCCCCACCATCACCATCGGTATGGGGTGGGTACTGCTGTTTTTCAAAACACGTTTTATTGCCACCGGCTTAGACCATTGGATGGAGGCCTACCAGTTTTGGGTCAAGGTATTTGCGCTCACATTCGCCCTTGGCGTGGTCAGCGGTATCACCATGAGCTTCCAATTTGGCACCAACTGGCCAGGCTTCATGAACACGGTGGGCAATGTGGCCGGCCCGTTGCTGGCGTATGAGGTGCTCACTGCATTCTTCTTAGAGGCCACCATGCTGGGCATCATGTTGTTTGGCCGCGGCCGCGTCAGCGAACGGGTCCACACCACCGCCACATTCTTGGTGGCTGGAGGCACAACGCTGTCGGCCTTTTGGATACTGGCGCTCAACTCCTGGATGCACACGCCCACTGGCTTTGTAATGATCGACGGGCAAGCGCATGTGACGAGCTGGTTAGAAGTCATATTTAACCCATCGTTTCCCTACCGGTTCTCGCACATGATGTTGGCCTCAGGCTTGACCGTTGCGTTCCTGTTGTCAGGCCTGTCTGCCTACCGGTGGCTGCGCGGTGACAGCGGCTTGGCGGTCAAAGCCTCATTGCGCACTGGCTTGTACATAGCGGCTGCTGTTATTCCTTTGCAAATTGTGGTGGGTGACTTGCACGGCTTGAACACGCTAGAGCACCAGCCAGCCAAAGTAGCCGCCATGGAGGGTATTTGGGACACGCAACAAGGCGCGCCCGCCGTGTTGTTCGCCATACCGGACAAGGCCACGCAAAGCAACAAGTTTGAGATCGCCATTCCCAAGCTGGCGTCGCTGTACCTCACCCACGACATCAACGGTGAGGTGAAAGGCATCAAAGCGTTTGGCGACAAAAGCCCGCCCGTTGCACCTGTGTTTTTTGCATTCCGCATCATGGTGGCTACGGGCTTGTTGATGTTGGCTGTCAGTTGGTTGAGTGTGTGGCAAATGCGACGCAGCAACCGTGACGTGGGGGTGCCTAAGACCTGGTTGTTGCGCGTGTTGGTGGCCATGACGTTTTCAGGTTGGGTGGCGCTGGTAGCAGGTTGGTACGTGACTGAAATTGGGCGACAACCCTGGTTGGTATACGGTTTGTTGACTGCGGCGCAAGCTGCATCTGAGGTGCCTGCGAGCAACATATTGTTGACCTTGGTCACTTACGTCACGCTCTACGCTGGTTTGCTGTTCGCTTACATCAGTGTGTTGTTTCACCTAGCCCGCAAGGGCGCGCCAGCAAACATGCATGTGGAGGTCACCCATGCTTGATGCAACAACCGCGCTTGTCATGCCTGACTTGGCAACACCTGCAGGCTGGCTGCCCATTGTGTTTGTGCTGGTCATGGCGCTGGCCATGCTGGCCTACGTCATCATGGACAGTTACGCCCTGGGTGTTGGCGTGCTGCTGCGCCGAGCCGACAATGAGGCACAAAAAGACAGCATGATCGCCAGCATTGGCCCTTTTTGGGATGCCAACGAAACCTGGTTGGTGCTGGGTGTGGGCATTTTGTTGGTGGCTTTTCCCGCCGCACATGGCCTGATACTGGGGTCACTGTACTTGCCAGTGGCATTGATGCTGGTGGCGCTAACCCTGCGAGGTGTGGCCTTTGAATTCAGGGTCAAGGCCCGTGCAGAGCACAAGCCGATGTGGGACAAGCTGTTTTACACAGGCTCGTTGTTGGCCGGTTGGTCACAAGGCTTCATGCTGGGTCACTTGGTCACTGGTTTCGAAACACATTGGGCCAGCCAGTTATTCAGCGCATTGATTGGTTTGTGTTTGGTCGCCGCCTATTGTTTGTTGGGTTCGGGGTGGTTGATTATGAAATCCGAAGGTGTGTTGCAACTCAAAGCCGTACGCTGGGCGCAAGCCAGCTTGTGGCTAACAGGCGCAGGTGTGGCCGCTATCTCATTGGCAACACCGTGGGTGAGTGAGCGAATCTTTGACAAATGGTTCAGCTTCCCGAATGTGGTCATGCTGATACCCATTCCAGCGGTCACACTGGCTTTGTTTGTGGTGATGGCGCGCAGCCTCAAACGCCTTCCCGTGCGCTTGGCGCAAGGAAACGAGTACGGCGTAGCCGTACCCTTTGCGTGCACAGTGGGCATCTTTTTGTTGGCTTTTTATGGTTTGGCTTACAGCCTCTTCCCATGGCTGGTGGTTGATGAACTCAGTATCTGGCAAGCCGCCAGCAGTCCAGAGGCACTGATGGTTATTTTTTACGGAACAGTGGTGGTGTTGCCAGTCATTGTTGGCTACACGGTATTCGCATACCGCGTGTTTTGGGGTAAAAGCACCGCTTTGAAATACTGAACGCTTGTTACCTGCTGCCCAACATAATCACGCGTATCAAGCCAAGTGTTCAGTGACCACCGCCCATGTGGCTGGCTGTGTGACGCAGGTGCAGTGGCTTTTGCCACAGCGCCAGCACAGAGCCGAGCAACAAAATACCAGCAGACACTAAAAATCCGCTGGACAGCGTGCCGGCTCTATCGGATACCCAGCCAGTCAATGAGGGGCCCACAATTTGGCCCACAGCAAAAATGCTGGTGAACACAGTGATGGCCCCAATCCACTGGCTTTGTGGCAAATTGTGCTTGATGAATGAGGTGGTTGATGCCACAGCGGTTGCGACACATCCGCCGAAAATAACCCCAGACAAATAAATAAACGGCACACTCAAGGCGGCTTGGCTGTCACCACTTTGAGACGCCAAGTAGCCAGGTATCAGACACGACAACGCCATCAGTGCGTTGATGATGGCCAAGCACTCACCACCTTTGAATGTGTCCAAAGCTTTGGCCCAAATTTGCGCGCTGAACATACCAAACACGCCCATGGTGACGTAAAACCAAGTCAGGCTGGCGTTGTGCCACCCCAGTTCTCGCAGCATAGACATGATGAATGTGATGTAGCCGATATAGCCCATGCCAAAGCAAAAGTAGCCGGCGGCTACTTTGGCATACAGCTTAACGGGCGTGCTGTCATCGCTCTTGGCACGTGGCGGTGATTTGGGCACAGACACGCTTGGCAACCACATCAACAGCGTCATTAGCAAGCCTGTCAGGCCAATGGCAAACCAGCCCAGTTGCCACGTGTGTGGCATGCCCCATTGCGCCGCGAGACTTAACGACATGGGCACCAAGAAGGCCGAAACAACCATGCCAAAGCCACCACCTGCGTAGTAAATACCCAGCAACAGCCCAGAGCGTTTGGGGTGAAAGCTGGCCAATTGTGCGATCAATACCGTACCGCCTGCAAACACAGATGCACTGGTAAAGCCTGATAAAAACCGCAACAAGCCAATGGCACCAGGGTCAGTAAAGAGGCCGCACATACCCAAGAAAATGCTGGTTAAAACACCCCCCGCCGTGAAGGCAACCCAAGACGAAAAGCGCTTGATCACCATAGACAGCGTGATCGCTCCCAGACAATAGCCCATGGCGTGCGCGGTGTTCATGCTGCCCAATATGGTGTACGACCAGTTGAGGTCGTCGCGCATAGTTGGGACAAACAGCGCGTACGAAAAACGCGCCAAACTGGCTCCTAAGCTGGTACCCAACGCAAGTCCTATGGCGACCAATACAGGGTGTGCGCTCAGCCAAGAAGGGGTTGTAGCAGTAGGGGATTTCATCGGGTGGTTTGTGGGTTATTGCCGTGCATCATGAACAACATATAGACAGTATTGTTCAGAGAGACTGACTGTAGCCT
>CALBWZ010000207.1 GCA_937893415.1 uncultured Comamonadaceae bacterium
ACTTTTAAACCTCAACTCCCGCTGGCGCGAGGGTTCTGCAGACCTTCCCTAGCGCAAGGCCGATAAAAAAATTAAGTCACTGGCGCTTGTAGACGTCTATGGCCGCGTTGCCCGCGCATTCATGGAGCTGGGTCATGTCAGTAAAGGCGGTGGTTGTGTAACCCCACGCCGGGTATCGTGGCAAGATGTGGCCAAGATGGTTGGTGCGTCGCGCCAATGACCTCACGGTAAATGACAGGTTTTGAGTTGCGCGGCTTCATCACCACATAAGACAACGGCACCTTGTTGGTAAAAGGGCGTATGTAGGACATTTAAGGCGTGTAAGGGGTACGTTCAAACCCCCTCCATCCAAGCTGCCATTGCGCGTAACAAGCCCAAAATCCAGCCCACTTGCCATGACAGGGCCGGGCTTGGGGTAAGCTCGAAGCAAGTGCAAACAACCTGCACACCTAGCTTGTATGACTTATTCCATAGACACATTAAAAAATATTGGTAAAAACGACAGCGCATCTGCTTCGCAATTTCGCTTTGCCCATGAGCTTGCACTCCTTATTGGCGCGTTGCTGTTGCTGATCTGGCTGCTCTCGTTGGCGACATTTTCGTTATCCGATGCAGCATGGTCGACTTCTGGCATGGATATGCCCGCGGCCAACTGGATGGGGCGATTAGGCGCGTGGCTGGCCGATGTGAGCTATTTCATATGTGGGGTGTCAGTGTGGTGGTTGTTGCTGGGCGCCATGAATGTATGGCGCATCAGCCTGGTGCGCTGGATGTATCCCGCTGAGATTGAGCCATCGATCAAACGCCGAACCAACAGCAAACCTGTGCAAGCGATTCCCATGACGGTTGTGTTGATGCGCAGAGTGCGCATCGCCGGACACGTGTTGGCGTGGCTGGGTGTTGTGTGCGCCAGCGCCTTGTTAGAGTGGGGCCGCTTGCACTCATTGGACGCAGTTTTGCCTGGTTTGGCGGGTGGTGTATTGGGTGAAGCCTTGGGTCAAACTGCTCAAATGTGGTTGGGATTTACAGGTTCTGCAGTGGCCTCCTTGGTGGTGTTGGTGGCCTTGTTAGGCGTGGTGTTTGGCTTTTCTTGGGGCAATGTCGTCGAGCACTTGGGTGCCATCCCTGTTGATTGGGTGAGGGCCCGCCGTGAACGGGCTGAGCGCGAAGAAGATGCCCGAATTGGTTTGCAAGCCGCTAAAGAGCGCGAAGACATTGCCTTGGGAGAACGCGACCTCGACTTGGACATGGATGACGATGAGGACGGCCTTGTAGGCCCTCTAGGCCAACCGTTTTTACGCGGCGAGCGAGCGGCGCGTGTGAGACCTGCACCCTTGGTCATTGAGACTGGTTTTACGGCACCCAAGCTGGCCAGTGAGCGTGTGCTGAAAGAAGCCCAAAAACCGCTGTTCACTGACATGCCTGACTCCAAGTTGCCCCAGGTCAGCTTGCTAGACCAAGCGGTGTCTCAAAGTGAGTCGGTTAGCGCCGATGCCTTGGCCATGACCAGCCGTCTCATCGAGAAAAAACTCAAAGACTTTGGTGTAGAAGTGCGTGTGGTTGCCGCGGCACCTGGGCCGGTTATTACCCGCTATGAAATCGAACCCGCCACCGGTGTCAAAGGCTCACAAGTGGTCAACTTGGCACGCGACTTGGCGCGCTCGTTGAGCTTGGTGTCCATTCGTGTGGTAGAGACCATTCCTGGAAAAAACTACATGGCGTTGGAGTTGCCCAACGCCAAGCGACAAACCATCAAGTTGTCCGAAGTGCTGGGCTCTAATGTGTACAACGAAGCCAAGTCCATGCTCACCATGGGTTTAGGCAAGGACATTGTGGGCAACCCCGTGGTGGCTGATTTGGCCAAAATGCCTCACTGCTTGGTAGCGGGTACCACTGGCTCTGGTAAGTCTGTAGGCATTAACGCCATGATTTTGAGTCTGTTGTACAAGGCTGACCCCCAAGATGTTCGCCTGTTGTTGATAGACCCCAAGATGTTAGAGATGAGTGTCTATGAAGGTATTCCGCATTTGTTGGCACCCGTGGTAACCGATATGCGGCAAGCGGCCTACGGTTTGACATGGTGCGTGGCAGAAATGGAAAAGCGCTACAAGATCATGAGCAAAATGGGTGTGCGCAACTTGGCAGGCTACAACACCAAGATGGCTGAAGCCAAAGCCCGTGGCGAGTTTATTCCCAACCCCTTTTCGCTCACGCCTGAACAGCCAGAGCCCTTAGAGGCGATGCCATACATCGTGGTGGTGATCGATGAGTTGGCCGACCTCATGATGGTAGTGGGTAAGAAAATTGAAGAGTTGATTGCCCGATTGGCGCAAAAGGCACGCGCTGCTGGCATTCATTTAATACTGGCGACCCAGCGCCCTAGCGTGGACGTGATCACCGGCCTGATCAAGGCCAATATTCCCACGCGCTTGAGCTTTCAAGTGAGCAGCAAAATTGATTCACGGACCATTCTGGATCAGATGGGCGCTGAGTCTTTGTTGGGCATGGGCGACATGCTGTATCTGCCCAGCGGCACAGGCTACCCCTTGCGCGTCCACGGTGCTTTTGTAAGTGACGAAGAAGTGCACCGGGTGGTGGCTTTCTTGAAAACTCAAGGCGAGCCCAACTACATTGAAGGCGTGCTAGAAGGCGGTATGGCCGATGGGGGTGACTTTGGTGCTGGTGAGGACAGCGGCAGCGAAAAAGACCCCATGTACGACCAAGCTGTTGAAATTGTTTTGAAGCACCGCAAGGCTAGTATTTCTCTGGTTCAACGCCATTTAAAAATTGGCTACAACCGTGCTGCTCGCATGCTGGAAGACATGGAAAATGCCGGTTTGGTCAGCACCATGGGCACCAATGGCCAACGTGAAATTTTGACACCAGCTAGAGAGGACTAAACACCATGCGCTTCACACAATTGTCAGCTGTCCAGTTGGTCTGTGCAGCCGCCGTCTTCAACCTGTGTGCGGCGCTTACCGTCCACGCTTCGACCAGCGTGGAGGCTTTGCAGGTGGTGTTGCAAACCAATCCATCTGGGCAAAGTAATTTCATCCAAACTCTAACGGCGCCGGCGACAGCAGATGGCTCCAAGCCCCGTGAAACCGTGTCTAGCGGCAGCTTTGCGTTCTCACGTCCAGGCCGCTTTAGGTTCGACTATGTTGCGCCATTTCCGCAAACATTGGTCGCAGACGGCACCACCATGTGGATTTACGACCCTGACTTGGCGCAAGTCATCGCCAGCGATCAAGCCGCCACTTTGAGCAACACACCTGCCGCCCTCATCACCAGCACTGCCGACCTGACCAAGCTGCGTGCGCACTACACGTTGGAAAGTTTGCCAGCTGACAATGGGTTGCGGTGGGTCAAGGCTACGCCCAAACGAACCGACGGTGCCCTCAAATGGGTGAAGCTTGGCTTTGATACCGATTACGTTGTGGCCATGGTGATGGTGGACCAATTTGGTCAAACCTCTGACATGCGCTTCTCACCGCTCAAGCCCTTGCAGGCGCCTGCTGCCAAGGTGTTTAGCTTCAAGCCGCCAGCAGGTGCTGATTTAATTCGCCAGTAAGGCTTCTGTACAACGTGTATGTCTGACCTGTTTGCCTTTGAGCCCAATGCCCCCATGGCTGAGGTCTTGCGTCCCACCAACTTGGATGAAGTTGTTGGCCAGTCGCACTTGTTGGGTCCAGGCAAGCCACTGCGATTGGCTTTTCAATCAGGCAAGCCGCATTCCATGATTTTTTGGGGTCCGCCCGGCGTTGGTAAAACCACTTTGGCGCGCCTGACGGCCACAGCGTTCGACTGTGCCTTTATTGCGTTGTCTGCGGTCTTTTCTGGTGTGAAAGACATACGTGGCGCCATGGAGCAAGCCCAGTACAACTTGAGCGTTGGCAAGCGCACGATTTTGTTTGTTGATGAGATACACAGGTTCAACAAATCACAACAAGATGCGCTGTTGCCGTATGCCGAAAGCGGCTTGGTCACCTTTATCGGCGCGACAACTGAGAACCCTTCTTTTGAGGTGAATTCAGCCCTGTTGTCGCGCGCGCAAGTTTATGTGCTCAAGTCATTGAGCGGCGCTGAGTTGCGCTTGTTAATGTTACGCGCGCAAGCCCATATGTCGGGCAATCTCACCTTTGACCAAGCTGCAACCGACACACTCATTGGCTACGCAGATGGTGATGCACGCCGGTTTTTAAATTTGCTTGAGCAATGCCAAACCGCGGCCAAGGTTTCCGGTCTAGAGGCCATTGACGGTGCATTTATACACAACGCACTCACGCTTAATTCCAGGCGTTTTGACAAAGGTGGCGACAACTTTTTTGACCAGATTTCTGCGCTGCACAAGTCGGTGCGAGGCTCACACCCGGACGCCGCTTTGTACTGGCTCACCCGCATGCTTGATGGCGGTGCAGATCCCAAGTATTTGTCGCGTCGCATTGTGCGCATGGCTTGGGAGGATATTGGTTTGGCCGACCCGCGTGCGATGCAAATTGCCAACGATGCGGCGCTTACTTTTGAGCGCTTGGGTAGCCCGGAGGGCGAGTTGGCCCTGGGGCAGGCCGTTATTTATTTGGCTGTGGCTGCCAAAAGCAATGCGGGTTACAACGCCTACAACCAGGCCCGCGCGTTCGTTCAACAAGACGCTAGTCGCGAAGTGCCTGTGCACCTGCGCAACGCACCCACAAAGCTCTTGAAAGAGCTGGGCCACGGCCATGAATACCGCTACGCCCATGACGAGCCCAATGCCTATGCCGCAGGTGAGACCTATCTGCCTGATGGCATTCCCGCTCCCCATTGGTATAAGCCAGTGCCGCGCGGTTTGGAGGCCCAAATTGGCGACAAGCTGGCACAACTGCGGCTGTGGGATGACGAGGCCGCAGCTGGACATGACTAAGTGGCCTGGTACCCGTTACCTTGGGTCGCTGTCTGTGGTGGTTGCTCTTTTGTCCCACCACTGTCTCCCTAGTTGGCCCCACATCTGTGCGTGTTCTTGGGACTGGCCATGAGCTCTTTGGTACACATGTCGTGCATAAGACGGGCTACTGCCGCCGTAATTTGGTGAAACTATTGGGCGCTTTAAGACTGGTCTAGGGTTTATCCCTAATTTTTAAATGTGAGCGGCCACTGTTATAGGCTCTGCAGGTCGCTACAATCCCGCGTCCTCATCAATTAATGCGGCGTGCCAACGCGCGCACTTGGACATTGTTTGGCTGTCACTGCCCCATTTTGGGCCGCGTCAAGCAGGTATTAAATTTCGGAGAATTTTTTATGGACATCTTCCTGCAGCAGATCATCAATGGTTTGGTATTGGGCAGTATGTATGCCTTGGTGGCCTTGGGTTACACCATGGTCTACGGCATCATCGGTTTGATCAACTTCGCACACGGCGAAGTGCTGATGGTGGGCGCTATGACCAGTTGGTCAGTCATCACCTTGATGCAAGATGCCATGCCTGGTTCACCAGGGTGGTTGCTGTTGATCATTGCCATGCTGATTGCCTTTGTGGTGTGTGCGGTGCTCAACTTCACCATTGAGAAGGTGGCCTACCGTCCCTTGCGCAATGCGCCTAGGCTTGCCCCGCTGATTACAGCGATTGGCATGTCCTTGCTCTTGCAGACCTTGGCCATGATCATTTGGAAACCAAACCCCAAGCCTTTTCCTTCGGTGTTGCCTCGCGAGCCCATTGAAATTGGTGGTGCCGTGATTTCAGTGACGCAGATTTTCATCTTGGCAGCCACGGCCGTCACCCTGGCTGGACTGTTGTATTTGGTCAATAAAACAAAGATGGGCCGCGCCATGCGCGCAACAGCCGAGAACCCCAAGGTCGCTGGCCTCATGGGCATCAAGCCCGACTCCATTATCTCTTTGACCTTCATTATCGGCGCTGTGCTGGCGGCTTTGGCCGGCATTATGTGGGCGCTCAACTACGGCACTGTTCAGCACTTCATGGGTTTTATGCCTGGCTTAAAAGCGTTCACTGCCGCAGTGTTTGGCGGTATAGGCAACTTGGGCGGCGCGGTTGTGGGTGGTTTGGCGCTGGGATTGATTGAGTCAATTGGGGCTGGTTATTTGGGCGCGCTAACAGGCGGGGTGCTGGGCAGCCAGTACTCAGACATATTTGCCTTTGTGGTCCTCATTATTGTGTTGACCTTGCGTCCATCAGGCTTGATGGGCGAGCGCGTGGCCGATAGAGCCTAACCTTCTAGACAAGGCTAAGAACAATTATGTTTACATCAAAACGCAACAAAATGATTGTGTTCCTCTTGGCAGCTGTGCTGCTGATGGTCGCGCCTTTCTTGCTGCAGCCCTTCGGCAATTCATGGGTGCGCATTATCGATATGGTGTTGCTCTACATCATGCTGGCGTTGGGCCTGAATATTGTGGTGGGTTACGCAGGCTTGCTAGATCTGGGCTACGTCGCATTTTTTGCGTTGGGTGCTTATGTGTTTGGCTTGCTGGCCTCGCCTCATTTGGGTGAGCATTTTGCCGTCATTGCGCAAACATTCCCCGGTGGTATTCATTACAGCATTTGGGTGGTAATGGCGGTGGCCGCATTTGTGGCTGGGGTGGTGGGCATGTTGCTAGGCGCACCAACGCTCAAGTTGCGCGGTGACTATTTGGCCATCGTGACCTTGGGTTTTGGCGAGATCATTCGTATTTTCTTGCTCAACCTAGACCGTCCTGTGAACATCACCAACGGGCCCAAAGGTTTGATGCAAATTGACTCAGTCAAGCTGTTTGGTATCGACTTTGGCAGACCTCTGGACTTGGGCTGGATTCGCATCGAGTCGGTCTCGCTGTATTACTACTTGTTCTTGTTCTTGGTCGTGGTCACTATTTTTATTTGTTACCGCATTGAGAACTCACGTATTGGCCGCGCTTGGATGGCGATTCGTGAAGACGAGATTGCAGCCAAAGCCATGGGCCTGAACACGCGCAACCTGAAACTCATGGCCTTTGGCATGGGTGCCTCATTCGGTGGTGTGTCTGGTGTGATGTTTGCTGCGTTTCAAGGCTTTGTATCGCCGGAGTCGTTCTCGCTGATGGAGTCCATCATGATCGTGGCCATGGTGGTGCTGGGCGGCTTGGGTCACATACCTGGTGTGGTGTTGGGTGCTGTTTTGCTGGCAGGTTTGCCGGAAGTGTTGCGCCATGCAGCTGGACCTTTAACGCAGTTGACAGATGGTCGTTTAGCGCCAGAGATTTTGCGCCAATTGCTGATTGCTTTGGCCATGATTGTCATCATGATTAACCGCCCGCGCGGCCTGTGGCCGCGCCCTGAGCACGGCAAAACGTTGGTCAAGTAAGGACTACAAACCTATGAGCGATATTGTTCTGAAAGTAGCCGATGTATCCAAACGCTTCGGCGGGTTACAAGCCCTTAGCGGCGTGGGTATTGAGATTCGCCGCGGCCAAGTTTATGGGCTGATTGGTCCCAACGGCGCAGGTAAAACCACCTTCTTTAAT
>CALBWZ010000208.1 GCA_937893415.1 uncultured Comamonadaceae bacterium
GCCCACTTCAACACAGCTTTTACAAGAACTTGGCAAATGCAACTGATCCAGAAGGCATGGACCAGCGTTGGGCGGCATGGTTGGCGCAATGGCGCTCGCTCATCTACACCAAGACAGACGCTGATGCCGCTGCGCCGCGCTCCCGGGAGGAGATCTCCCAACAGATGAAACGGGTCAATCCCAAATACAGCTTGCGTGAGTGGTTTGTTGTGCCTGCATACCAGCAAGCGAACGCAAGAAACTATGCACCCCTGAGAGAACTGCAAGAAGTTATGACTCACCCATACGACGAGCAGTCGACAGAGACAGATGATAAATACAACAAATTACAACCCTCTGAGCTCTCAGAGACTGGCGGTTTGTCGTTTTACAGCTGCTCGTCGTGATGTGCCAAAGACGGGTTGACCTCATTGGGGCGGGTCTCCCTGCACAGGAGGCCCCTTTTACCGCCGCGTTTGGCGTCGTCAGCCTGCGTAGGATTTATCAGAAAGAGCAACGGCTATGACAGATGATCGCAACAAGCCCATGGGCGGTTTGACATGGGAAGAATCGGCGGCAGTGCTAGAAACCCATGCACAGGAAGGCGACGCCCGAGCGCAGCGGTTACTGGCGATGCGCTATTTGCGCGGGCGAGGTGTGCCCAAAGACGTGACAATCGCTGTTGACTGGATGCAGTTGGCTGCACAACAACATTTTGCCAAAGCACAACACGGGCTGGGTGAGTTGTATGAAAGTGGTTTGGGTGTTGTGCTCGACGCCGCTATAGCGTCTCATTGGTATCGCCTTGCAGCACTGCAAGGCGACCCTGTCGCAAGCGACCATTTGCAGCGCTTGGCACAGGCACACACGTCACAAGAAGGTGACAGTCAATCGACACAGCAAGGCCTGCCATGAGCGCCAACGTCATCCCCATTGTTGACCAGCGCGCCGCCAGTCCAGTACCGGTCATTCCGGCTCATACGCATGAGCCCAGCGGCACGCTCGCTGACACGCGTGGCCGGTCCTTACGCGATCTGCGTATTTCAGTCACAGACCGTTGTAACTTCCGCTGCACCTACTGCATGCCCAAGGAAATATTTGACAAGGCCTATCAGTTTCTGCCAAAAAATGACCTGTTGAGTTTTGAAGAAATTAGACGCATGACGCGCCTGTTCGTTGGACATGGTGTCGAGAAAATTCGTCTCACTGGTGGCGAACCCCTGCTCCGCAAGCACCTCGATGTATTGGTTGGGATGCTGGCCCTGCTCAAGACGCATGATGGCAGTCCATTGGACATTGCACTCACCACCAACGCCACGCTGTTGGCCAAGCAAGCCCATGCGCTCAAGGCTGCAGGCCTTAACCGCGTCACGGTGTCGCTTGATTCTCTTGATGAAGCTACATTTCGCGCCATGAACGACGTGGATTACCCAGTGATCGATGTTTTAAAGGGGATTGACGCCGCACACGACGCAGGCTTTGCGTCCATCAAGATCAACATGGTGGTGAAACAAGGCGTCAACGACCAGGATGTCGTTGCCATGGCACGCTATTTCAAGGGCAGCGGCCACATCGTTCGCTTCATTGAGTTCATGGACGTTGGCTCCTCCAACGGCTGGCGCATGAACGACGTGGTGCCGTCGTCTGACATTGTCCGAATGATCAGCTCGGAGATGCCCCTCGTACAAGTGCAGTCCAATTACACAGGAGAAGTCGCCCAGCGTTGGGCCTATGTGGATGGCAGTGGAGAAATCGGCGTCATCTCAAGCGTGACGCAAGCGTTTTGCGCCACTTGTACACGTGCCCGTATCTCAACCGATGGCAAGTTGTACACCTGTCT
>CALBWZ010000209.1 GCA_937893415.1 uncultured Comamonadaceae bacterium
TGGCTGGCCTTGTCGGTGGCCAAACTAACTGTGGTGTAGCGCGTTAAAAAGCGCAGTTTATAACTTGGTATCTACAGGTTCAGTGCCTGAAAAGCTGTCTTGGTAGGTGAAGTAAATAGACGCAAAAAACATCGCAGCCATGATCATTGTGGTCGGCATCAGCAACAAGTTGATCACAGCCGGCCCTCCCAACATGCCAGCTATGAGACTGATGACCAAGCCAACTCCTGTGATAACAGCCATCCAAGTGATCAGGTACAACAGCATGGCGCTTTTGTTACGCCAACAGGCCATGGCGCTGTAAAACAAGCTCTGAGCTGGGGTCACATCGTGCCAAAATACCAAGGCAGGCGCGTGCCAAAAAACCACTGCCATGGGCACATACAGCAGCAACCCAACCCATAAGGCCGTGATAAAGCTGCCCTCTTGCACCATGGCTTCCGTGAGCGGTTCACCCAGCATGTACAGACCTGCAAACTGCCCACCATCTACCAGCATAGTGATGCCAATAATGGCTAAGAATGCCCCTGTGTACAGCACACCAAGCTGCAACATGGCATTGCGCTTGGCTGGGCCTGAGGTGAAAGCACTGATCAGCGTAATGGGCAGTGGAAAACTACCAGTTGAGGCCAAACGAGCCGCGTTGATCAGACCCAAACTGGCCGCTGGCAGTACCAGCAAAGACAGGGCGCTGCCCAAAACAGGCACCATGGACAACACAGAGACGGCGCCCATGAATAAGAAAAATAAGCCACCCAGCGCAAGTGGCTGACGGATAAAGGTTTTAACACCCAAGCGCACCCATTGGACGCCTTGGCTTGGTGGAACAGTTTGCAAATTCATGGTTCTAATTGTGCGTCAAGCTGGCATCACTTCTATGCCTTGTTGTGCCAAGGTGCTTAAAAATAGGGGCTTTGCCACCCGAGCGCGCAGTATTCTTTCGAAATGATCGGGGTCGTGAGGGTTGAGCATATTGGCCTCGCGGGGTAGGTAAAAGTCCCACAACCTTGAGATCCAAAAACGCAAGCCAGCGGCCCGCAACATGGGGTTTAAAAGTTTTCGCTCTGCAGCCGTTAGTGGCCTAACACGCTCATAAGCGGTTACCAAAGCCTGGGCTCTGGGCAGGTCCCACTCGCCGGTATCCAAGTGTATGGCCCAGTCGTTTAGGCATACGCACAAGTCAAACAACCACGCGTCGACACCCGCAAAGTAAAAGTCAAATATACCGGTTAGCCTGTCACCTTCAAACATCACGTTGTCACGAAATAAGTCGGCGTGAACAGGGCCGCGCGGCAGCGCCGCGTAAGCGCTACTTGCGCCCGTGTGGTTTTGCAACGCAAGTTCTTGCAACAACAATTGCGCTTGGGCTTGTTGCAGGTGCGGCAACACAACCGGTGCCGTGTCGTTCCACCACGTTAAGCCTCGTAAATTGGGCTGTGTGGTCTCAAAAGATTGCGCAGCCAGGTGCATGTGGGCCAACGTTTCTCCCAAAGCCGCGCAGTGTGCAGATTGGGGTTCAAGCTGGCTTCGACCCGCAAGCTTGTTAACAACCGCCGCTGGTTTGCCGGCAACTGTATGCAATATATCGCCCTTGTCATTGGCCTTAGGGCAAGGCACTGCAATGCCGTTGATGGCCAAATGTTGCATGAGCTTGAGATAAAAAGGCAGTTCCGTCGAGCTGAGGCGCTCGAACAGAGTCAGCACATAAGTCTGCTCGTGTGTATCTCCAGCGTCTGTTTGTGGCTTGCAAGTGAGGAAGTAGTTGGTGTTTTCAATTCCGCCTGTAATACCTTGCAGCTCAGTCACTGAACCAAGGCTCAAGGCTGTGGCAATGTGTTGGGCTTGCTCCGGGCTGACTGCTGTAAATACCGCCATGACTTAAAACCCAACAACTCGCCAGCTTGAGCGACCTTGCGTGCTCGCATCGCGCTGGCTGTCTTTGGGGTTAATTTGATAAGCCTTCCAGCCTGCATGCCCGTTGGACGGTGCGACAGTGATGTGTTGGGTGATCCCTCGCACGCGCAGCTCGTCAACTCGGGTGGTTTGGTCTGTGGTTACTATGATTTGCGTGCTGGGTTCGCCGCGTGAGTTCTCCACCACCGTCTCAGATTGAGCCCATGCAGCGTGGTGCTGGCTGAATATAAGTGCAGCCAGCACGGCTGGCAAAAGTGTGTCAATCGGGTGGCGCATAGTGAACGGCAAGTGGTGCAAGGGCGGGTAAATGTGGTTTGCCACAAAAACGAGTGGGCATTGATGTATTTGATTGTAGGGCTTACGCATAATGTCACCCATGAACACACCGCTTGTCGCTCCTCAAAAAACATTGGTCTTGGTCGATGGCTCTAGTTACTTGTACCGAGCCTTTCATGCCATGCCTGACCTGCGGGTAGACCGCTCAGACCCTACCAGCGCCCCGACTGGTGCCGTTCGCGGCATGATCAATATGATGCAGTCGCTGGCCAAAGAGGTGCAGTCCGACTTTGCTGTTTGCGTATTTGACGCTTCCGGCCCCACGTTTCGAGATGAGATTTACCCAGCCTACAAGGCCCAGCGTGCGCCAATGCCTGATGATTTACGTGCGCAAATTGAGCCCATCCATGAAATTGTCAAACTTATGGGCTGGCCTGTTATGGCTGTCAAAGGTGTAGAAGCCGATGATGTCATTGGCACCTTGGCCAAGCTGGGTGCGCAGCAAGGCTTCAACGTCATTATTTCCAGCGGCGACAAAGACTTAAGCCAGTTGGTGGAGGCCAACATCATGGTGGTGGACACCATGAACGGCAAGCGACGTGATGTGGCCGGGGTTACAACAGAGTTTGGCGTGCCACCTGCATTGATGATTGATTACCAAACCCTGGTGGGTGATACCGTTGACAACGTGCCGGGCGTGGCCAAAGTGGGCCCCAAAACAGCGGCAAAGTGGTTGGTTGAATACGGTTCTCTCGAGAACTTGTTGGTCAATGCCAATGACATCAAGGGCGTGGCGGGTCAAAACCTTCGCGATGCAGTGGATTGGCTACCTACCGGGCGGTCGTTGGTCACCATCAAAATTGATTGCGACTTGACACAAGAAGTGTCAACTTGGCCAGACCTGTCTGGGCTTGCAAAGCAGAAACCAGATGCCGGTGCCTTGGCGGCTTTTTATGCTCGCATGGGGTTTAAGAGTTTGATCAACACCGGCACAGTGGCGCACAAGACCAAAGTCGCCATTGCGCCAAAAGCCAAATCCGGTGACTCTGGGTCTTTGTTTGACGAGTCTGAGTCTGATACCGAGTTGGTGCCGGCGTCTGCTGACCAGGCAAGCGCCAACTCTAGCGTCAAGGGCGCGATCAACTACAGCACAGTGCTGACCACTGTTGCGCTCGACGCGCTCGTGAAAAAAGTCATGGCTGCGCCGCTGACGGCCATTGACACAGAAACCACCTCTCTAGACGCCATGATGGCCGAGTTGGTGGGCATTAGTGTGTGTGTCACACCAGGTGAGGCCGCTTATATTCCAGTGGGGCACAACTACCCAGACGCGCCCGAGCAACTGTCTGTGCAGCAGGTCTTGGATGCCCTGAAACCATGGCTGGAAAGTGCACAACACCCTAAGCTGGGACAACACGTTAAATATGACCGACACATATTGGCCAATTACGGCATCAACATTCAGGCATACGCACACGACACCATGCTGCAAAGC
>CALBWZ010000210.1 GCA_937893415.1 uncultured Comamonadaceae bacterium
ATGGGTAAGTTGCGCAACATGCAAGTCCAAGTTATGGGTCCACGTGAAGTGGCAAAATTGAAAATGGGCTCGTTCATGGCCGTGGCGCAGGGCTCAACAGAGCCGCTGCGTTTCATAGTCATGCAGTACAAAGGCGCGTCTCAGACGCAAGCCCCCGTGGTGTTGGTCGGCAAGGGCATTACTTTTGATACTGGCGGTATTTCCATCAAGCCGAGCCCCGATATGGACGAGATGAAGTACGACATGGGTGGTGCTGCCAGCGTATTGGGTGCCATGCAAGCCATTGGAGAGTTGCAGCCCAAGGTTAACGTGGTGGCACTGATTCCCAGCTGCGAAAACATGCCCGATGCCAACGCTGTGAAGCCTGGTGATGTGGTGACCAGCATGAGTGGCCAGACCATAGAGATTCTCAATACCGACGCCGAAGGCCGTTTGATATTGTGTGACGCCTTGACCTATGCCACACGCTACAAGCCTGCCCATGTGATTGATGTGGCCACCCTGACTGGTGCTTGTGTGATTGCCCTCGGTCACGTGCGCACAGGTATGTTTTGCGCTGACGATGCTTTGGCGCAGTCGTTGTCAAACGCCGGTGAGGCCAGTGGTGATTTGTGCTGGCGTATGCCGTTAGACGCAGCCTACGGTGCTGCATTGAAGTCAAACTTTGCCGACATTCCAAACATTGGCGGTGGCCGCGCGGGTGGTGCCATTACAGCGGCCAAGTTTCTTGAAAAGTTCACAGCAGACTTCAAGTGGGCACACCTTGACATTGCTGGTACGGCTTGGGTCAGTGGCGCACAAAAGGGTGCAACAGGGCGTCCTGTTCCGCTGTTGGTGACGCATGTGTTGCAACATGCAGCGGGTTTGGCTGCCAAAGTCAAGCCGACTACGACGACTAAAAGAGCCGCCAAAAAGGCAGCCTAATCGCGTTTATGCAAGCTGGTGAGTTCTTGAAAGAGGTGATGTTTCATACGGGCGTGGCCGATGTGCCCGCCCACATTGCACGTTTGGCGGTCAAGGTGGAGCGCAGTGGGCAGACCATGGTGGTGCTGTGTCAGCCTGAAGAGATCAACGCAATTGACGCGGCTTTGTGGGCGTTCTCGCGGCCCAGTTTTTTGCCACACAGCCGAACGGACGCGTCGCCATCAGTTGTGGCGCGCAGTCCGGTGGCACTCGTTACCAGCATGGCACAAGTTGCCAGTCTAAGATCAGCCGGTAGCCCAAGCAACAGCCGCTTGGTCAGCACATTGCAAGTGTGGGTTGATGGGTGCGAGTCGTTTGACAAGCTGATTGAGGTGGTGACACTTGCAGGTACAGCCGATGCGCGCGAGCGTTGGAAACGTTACGCCCAAATGGGTGCCAGATTAAGCAATACAGCCGTCGACAAGCTGGTAAGCAACGCTTGAACAACCAATACCAAGGGTTTACCCTTGATTAAAAAAGATATTTTTATAAGCGATGACACATTGGTTGAAATTTGATGTATCTTTTCCCGGCAATTTAGGTGCAAACTTAATGTTGTCGTTCATCAAAACCAACTTGTTACCTCAAGGACTTCCATGCAAATGAAGATCAAACTAGCCGTTATTGTTGCAGCAGTTGCTGCACTGACTGCATGTGGACAAAAAGAAGAAGCAGCAGCCCCCGCCGCCGATGCGCCACTGATCGTAAAGATCGGTCACGTTGGCCCAACCAGTGGTGCCATCGCCCATTTGGGTAAGGACAACGAAAACGGTGGCCGCATGGCTATCGAAGAGTTAAATGCTTCAGGTTTGGTCATTGGTGGCCGACCTGTCACATTTGAGTTGCTTGCTGAAGACGACGCAGCCGATCCCAAGCAAGGCACTGCCGCAGCTCAGAAGTTGGTTGATGCAAAAGTCAACGGTATCGTGGGTCACCTGAACTCAGGCACCACTATTCCCGCTTCTAAAATTTACAACGATGCACGCTTGCCACAGGTGTCACCTTCTGCAACCAATCCCAAGTACACGCGTCAAGGTTTTGACACAACATTCCGCTTGGTCGCTGACGACACACAGTTGGGCGGTACCTTAGGCCGTTACGCTATCGAGACATTGAGCGCTAAAACCGTTGCAGTGATTGATGACCGCACGGCTTACGGTCAAGGCGTGTCTGATGAGTTCGAAAAGGGTGTTGTGGCTGCAGGCGGCACGGTTGTTGCGCGTGAGTTCACCAACGACAAAGCAACCGACTTCAACGCCATTCTGACGTCTATTAAAGGCAAGAGCCCAGACGTTATTTTCTTCGGTGGCATGGATGCTGTGGCAGGTCCTATGCTGAAGCAGATGAAGCAACTGGGCATCGAAGCCAAGTTCATGGGCGGCGATGGCATTTGTACTGCTGGTTTGCCAGCACTTGCAGGTGATAGCCTGGCCGACAACATGGTTTACTGTGCTGAAGCTGGTGGTGTTGATGAAGCTGGCAAGCCAGCCATGGACAAGTTCCGTGCTGACTTTAAAGCCAAATACAACGTAGAAGTCCAGGTGTATGCACCTTACGTTTACGACGCTGTTAAGTTGCTGGCCGACGCTATGAAGCGTGCTGAGTCGGCTGACCCAGCCGTTTACTTGCCATTTTTGGCTAAAACCGATGGCTTTAAGGGTGTGACTGGCAACATCACGTTTGACGAAAAAGGCGACATTAAAAATGGCGCGTTGACGTTGATGACCTACCGCGGTGGTGAGCGAACAAGCTTGCAAGTGATTCGCTGATCGCTTCCTTCTTGTGTTTAAAAAAACCACCTTCGGGTGGTTTTTTTTGCTTGGGTATGGCTTATTTGTGTGGGTATCACAACGCGCGTTGGTGTGTGCCTGGTTTTTTGCGGCACAACAGCGCTTCAACGCGTAAAATGTAGGGTTTGGCGCCATACTGCAGCCCTTAAGATCACGCCCAAGTCCAAGCCGACCATCTCCTCATGAACATGCCCATAGACGTTTCGTTTTTCCCACGAGACGCCAAACCCATTACCAGTTATCGCAAATACTGGGCACATCGATTCGGTGTGGCTAAGTTTTTGCCCACCAGCCGCGCCGAAATGGATGCATTGGGCTGGGACAGCTGCGACATCATCATCGTGACCGGCGACGCGTATGTGGACCATCCAAGCTTTGGCATGGCCGTTATTGGCCGCACTTTAGAGGCCCAGGGCTTCCGTGTTGGCATCATTGACCAGCCTGACTGGCAGAGTGCGGAGCCCTTCAAGGCCTTGGGTAAGCCCAATTTGTTCTTCGGCGTGACCTCGGGCAACATGGACTCCATGATCAACCGCTACACGGCTGATAGAAAGATTCGATCAGACGACGCTTACACGCCCGGCGGTCAAGGCGGCTCTCGCCCAGACCGCGCTGCGTTGGTGTACTCGCAGCGTTGCCGCGAGGCCTACAAAGACGTGCCCATTGTGTTGGGCGGCATCGAAGGCTCCTTGCGCCGCATCGCTCATTACGACTACTGGCAAGATAAAGTTCGCCGCTCTATGGTGGTGGATTCCAAATGTGACTTGCTCCTGTTTGGCAATGCCGAGCGCGCCATCATTGAAATCGCACATCGCTTGGGCAAAGGCGACGCTGTGCAAGATATTACCGATGTTCGCGGCACGGCTTTCGTGCGCCGCAGCACGCCTGAAGGCTGGTTCGAAATTGACTCCAGTGAAGTTGATCAGGCTGGTCGCGTTGACGCCCATGTCAACCCCTATCTCATGGTGTCTGAGCAAGCGGCCGCCCAAGGCGAGACGTGCGCACGCGACGATGAAGCCCAGGCCGTTGCCAGCGTTGAGAACGCTGTGAGCAGTGTGAGCAGTGCGAACATTGCGAAGGGTGTGAAGCCTGTGCAGTTTGTCATTAACCCATCATTGGCCAGCCGCAAAGGCGGTGTGTTTACGCCGCCCCGCGACAAGTCGGTGATTCGGCTCCCGTCTTACGAGCAGGTTAAACGCGACACCGTGCTGTATGCCCATGCCAGCCGGGTATTGCATCTGGAAACCAATCCTGGCAACGCCCGCGCATTGGTTCAGGCCCATGGCGAAGGTCATATGGCACGTGATGTGTGGATTACGCCGCCACCCATACCGCTCACCACGCCTGAGATGGACCACGTGTTCGACCTAACCTATGCGCGCAGTCCCCATCCCAAATACGCCGATAAGCAAGGTGGCCATGACGGTGAGACCAAAATTCCAGCGTGGGAGATGATTCGATTTTCCGTCAACATCATGCGCGGGTGTTTTGGCGGATGCACATTTTGCTCCATTACCGAGCACGAAGGTCGCGTGATTCAGAGCCGATCCGAAGACTCGGTGATCAAAGAAATCGAAGCCATTCGGGATACCGTGACTGGTTTTACTGGTGTGGTGTCTGACCTGGGTGGGCCAACCGCCAACATGTACCGTATCGGTTGCAAAAGCCCTCAAATTGAGGCGGCCTGCCGCAAACCAAGTTGTGTGTATCCGGGTATTTGCTCCAATCTCAACACAGACCATACGCCACTTATCAACATGTATAGGCGTGCACGTGCATTAAAAGGCGTGAAGAAAATTTTGGTCAGCTCAGGCCTGCGCTACGACTTGGCTGTCGAGTCGCCAGAGTACGTGCAAGAGTTGGTAACCCACCATGTGGGCGGCTATTTAAAAATTGCGCCTGAGCACACCGAAGGCGATCCGCTGTCCAAAATGATGAAGCCAGGCATTGGAACTTACGACCGTTTCAAAAAGATGTTCGACAAGTTCAGCGCTGATGCCGGAAAAAAACAATACCTCATTCCCTACTTCATTGCCGCCCACCCCGGCACACGCGACGAAGACATGATGAACTTGGCCGTTTGGCTGAAGGCCAATGGTTTCAGGGCAGACCAAGTGCAAACCTTTTACCCAAGTCCTATGGCGACGGCTACAGCCATGTACCACTCGGGTAAAAACCCGCTGAGAAAAGTAGGGCGTGATTCTGAAACCGTTGATATTGTGCGCGGCGACAAGCGCAGGCGTTTGCACAAGGCATTTTTGCGATACCACGACTCCAACCACTGGCCACTGCTGCGCGAGGCCTTGAAGTCCATGGGTAGAGCCGACTTGATAGGCAATGGTAAGCACCACCTGATTCCCAGCTACCAGCCCTTGAACTCTACCGCTTACGTCAGTCCCAGGCGCAAGCACAGCACCCCACTGAAGGCTAGGCCAGGTCATCTGCTCACGCAACACACGGGCTTGCCACCACGCGAAGGCATCAAGGCCAAGGTATCAAAGCCTGCAGCGCCTAAAACATCCTCAGCAATTACAAGGGCTTCAACATCAGCAAAAAAGGTGATGGCTTAACACCCAGCCCCTGACGCCACGGCATCACGCCCTAACGTTCTCCACAAGGTTAAGGCATGGTGTGTATGGGCAGGTCATT
>CALBWZ010000211.1 GCA_937893415.1 uncultured Comamonadaceae bacterium
GTCGCATCAAACGCGCACGCGGCTACAACGAAGCCTAATTGACGTGGTGATGGACCCGCCCCAGAGGTGCGTCCCGATTCAATGGCCGTGCCGCACCTGTTGCGGCATTTTTTCTGAACCTGTCAGACGGCATTTTTGGGCGCAACGTGTGGCAAGTGACACGCTGAACGAGCGGCTCAGCGCACACCGTTTCCAAGAAAACATGCCCAATCGAGGCCCTACCCGAACACGTTACAGGTATTTTTTCTCGTCGCCAGGCTCCATGCCTTTTAGCCAGTATGCCCAGCTCAAAATAACAGATACAGCGGCATACAACTGCGGCGGTATTTCTTGCTCGATATCCAGTCGGCTGAGCATGGCCAGCAAAGCCGGGTCTTGGGCAACGTAAATGCCTTGGGCTTGTGCCGCATCCACAATCCGCTGCGCCAACTCGGCTTGGCCTTTGGCAGATACAACGGGTGCTTTGTTGGCACCGTACTCCAAGGCCACCACTTCTAAGTTTTTACGCCTCATGCGTTGACATCCAACACACTGCCGGCCTCTGGCGGGCTCCACGTGTGGCTGCTGGCAGGGCGTGCCGCATTGAAGACTTGCAAGTTGGTCATGCTCAGACCCTTGGCGTCTAGCTCGCCGGCCAAGTCACCGCTGGCAGCCAACGCCGCTTGTGCCACGTCTTCGCGCAAAGCCCACATGGTCATATCAACCGAAGACGCCCCGCTTGTGCCTGTGGCAGGCGGTGTGATCACGGTGCGCAGCCACAGCTCGCCCAAACGCTGGCTGTTGGTATGCACATCAACGGTAAACACCGCTGGGTCGTTTGGGTTGGTGCGTGCTTGGCGGCGAAACCGCAACGTAACCGGGTCTGTATCTACAAATGGCAACACCATTGAAAAAGCCAATTCACGCTTGTCCAATGATTGAACCGCTTCAACTTGGGCGCGCTCGAGGTCATCCAATGCATCGCTCAACACAACACTGCCTGGCGTGGTGGGACCTAAGCGGCGCAACATATTGCGCAGCAACGCCTTGATGTCAGTGGCTGCATTGGGCGACCCCCTCACCAACAAAGCCTCCGCCGATAAACCGTTGGCCAGCATGGCTTCACGCAGACCCGTAGCGCTCAGGCCGGCCATGCTCAGGCGCAAAGCGGGCCACCAATCAAACCACTCTCGTTTGCCTGCTGCGGGTATACCCCCGCTGCCGGGGCTGGCGCCCAAGGTGGCACCTAGGGCCGAGACGAGCTGCGACAAGGCACCGCTTTGGAACAAATGCATCCACGCTTGCGTGTCTGGTGGTCTGGCCAACAAGCCGGACAGACGGGCCGACATGGCCGCGTCGGCATTGGCCAGCGGCGAGTAGGCTGACGGGGCAACCGCTGGGCCAGCAGCAACATTGGCTGCTGTGGCGACCGGTGCATGGAAGGGTGCGACTCTGCCGCCCGCCAGCAATGTGCCAACGCTTGACCCTGCACCAGCTCCAGTCTGGGGTTGCAATACCCAAGTGCCGTTGGTTTGCACATGCGCTTTCAACAACACCGCCTCACCAGGCTTGAGCCGCAAACCGGAGGGCCAGTCAATCGCGCGCCCTTGCAAGATGAGCTTCAGACGCTCGCCACGCACCTCGGCAATCGCACTGACTATTTGGCCATCACTTAAGCCAAGCGCTTTGGCCTGTAACGCCTGCACAATGGGCGAGCGCCCTTCTGGCAACACGGGGTTGGCGCGTCCGGCAAGCGCCAAGGTCTCAGGGGAAAACAGCATGGTGCGGTGACCCTTTACAACACGCTAAGGGAAACGCACCCAATTGCGCTTGTCATCAGTGCCGCCGCCGCTGGATGATGTGGCGCTCGCGCCAGGTTTGGCACCCGCCAAGTTGCGCAAATCAGTGGTGGTGGGGATTTGCAACAGCGCACCCGACAAAATAATGTGCGGCGTACCGCGTGGGAATGCCTCTGGGTTAAGCGCTACAAAGGCTGTGCGCAGCACCTTTTTGTTCAGCACGCTGCCGCGCATGGTGGCGGCGATCACGCGGTCTAATGTTTCACCGCGTCGCACGCGGTAGGTTGCACGCGAACCGTCTGGGCTGGCAGCCATTGCGCTTGGCGGTGCGGCATCAGTCCCTGGCTGCCCTGTGGCCACACCAACCTCGTTGCCCAGCAATACTTTGAGAGCGTCGTTGGCCAACAAGCTCACACCTTGGGCGTATACGTTGGCCGGCAAGCTGAGCCACATCACGCACACGGCACATGCGGCAGCCGTAACCAAAACTGCGTGCGTGTGCCGCCTATGGCGCAGGGACTGCACATGCAGAGAAGGCCTAAGAGACACGCTACCGGCAATGGGATGACTCATAACAACATTCTTTCAAAAATACGAACGGACTCAATACGGCATCGCCACCCAGCCACCCGCGAGTGGGGCTGGCAGTGTAGGCCCGGCCACTTGACGCACCGCTGACTGCGCCATACCCACTTGAGACACTGTTGCCAAGGCCAAGCGCTGCGCCACACCGGCGTGCAACACGCGTTTGGGTAACTCGCGGCTGTCTACCAACACCAACCTGTCGCCAACACGCAAACCATTGGCGGTGCCACCACTGATAGTGAGGCTTTGGCCATCTTGACGCAACAGAGAAAACTGCACGGGTTCGCATGACATTAAGGCATTGATCGCCAGCACACCATCTGCACTGGCTTGGCGAATCAACGCGCCCAGCGCTGGCGGCACCTCAGGCGGCACCAAGCTCAGCTCAAGCTGATCCCACGTTAAACGGTGACTTGTTTGCCATATACCCTGTTGTTGCCCGCGCTTAATGAGTTGCAAATCGACTTGCCAACGGGTTGTTTTTGCGGGCGGTGTTGGGACATCTAAACTTGCTGGGAAAGCAGGCGCTGGCGCTTTTGGCGGCATAGGCGGCGCAGCACGCACCTGTAAGTTGAGCTGCCAGTCGGCCACTTCGGTCTTGTTGTCGCCTTGTACGGCGGCTTGGTACGCGTCTAGCTGACTGGGTGCGTGTACGTTTTGCTGCCAGCGCACCGCTTGCGTGGCGGCGGCTTTCAC
>CALBWZ010000212.1 GCA_937893415.1 uncultured Comamonadaceae bacterium
GGTAAACATGTGCTGTGCGAAAAACCTATCTCTCTAAGCATTGAAGAGTCTGCACAGATACAAGCTGCCATGCAAGCTACCGGCAAACACGCGGTAGAAGCTTATATGGTGCGCCACCACCCGCAGTGGGCGTGGCTACGCCAAGTCGACCTGGGCGCTATTCGTCAAATACACGTGCTGTTCAACTACGACAACCGCGACGCCCTTAACATACGTAACAGCTTGGCCATTGGTGGTGGCGCGTTGTGGGATATAGGTTGCTACGCCGTGTTCGCCGGGCATTGGTTGATGGGCACAAGCCCAAACCATGTCCACGCCAACATGCAGCGCCACCCGGATTGGGGCGTTGACATCCACACCCAAGGCGCCATGCGCTGGGACACACCAGACCAAGCACACACGCACTTGCAATTTATGGTGAGCACGCAAAGTGCTAAAAGCCAAAGCGTACAGGTGATAGGCGACAAGGGGTGGGCCACGCTTCACGCGCCTTTTAACCCTCAGCATGGTCCTTCAGGCGCCAGCGCTACATGGGCTCCCCACGCAGGCCTGCACCACGAAGCGGAGTTGATCACGTTTGAGCCCTGTAACGCTTACACCCGCATGGTCAGAGACTTCGTCTCAACGGTCCATAGCAGCGCCTCACCCAGCTTGAACGACAGCGTGACAATCACAGCCAACTTGTGCGCGTTACACCAATCGGCTGTGTCGAATTCATGATTTAACCAACCAACGTACTAACGTTTACCCTAGTTCTACTGGCTGCCAACACACAGCTCATAAAAGTCAGCTTGTTCCATGTTAAATTTCTATCTCTTGAAAAGAAAACCAATCACCTGACGGAGACACACATGAAGATCGTATCGAAAATAGCGCTATGCGCTGCACTGGGTTTGGGCTCACTGAGCACAGCAGTACATGCAGCAGAATTTATTACCGTGCTGACCGGCGGCACAAGCGGGGCTTACTTCCCTATTGGTACGGCACTGTCTAAGCTCTATGGTGACGCCATGCCCAACACCAAGGTCACGGTGCAATCGACCAAGGCCAGTGCAGAAAATTTGAACCTCGTGCAAGCCGGTCGCGGTGAACTGGCATTCGCATTAGGCGATGCTGTGTCAGACGCGTGGCAAGGTAACCCTGACGCTGGATTTCCTAAAAAGCTGGACAAGCTGCGCGGTATCGCCGGCATTTACCCCAACTACATTCAAATTGCAGCCAGCGAAGAGTCTGGCATCAAAACATTGGCCGACCTCAAAGGCAAACGCGTGGCGGTTGGCTCACCCAAAAGTGGTACCGAGCTCAACGCCCGTGCGCTGTTTAAAGCTGCTGGTATGAGCTACGACGACTTTGCAAAAGTTGAGTACTTGTCATTTGGTCAAAGCGTTGAATTGATGAAAAACCGCCAGATTGACGCCACCTTGGTGTCTGCCGGCTTGGGCGTTGCGGCTATTAAAGACTTGTCGACCAACATTGCCATACGCCTGGTTCCTATCAGTCCTGAAGTCATCGCCAAAGTAGGCGACTCTGCTTACCAGCCAAGCGCCATTCCAGCAAACACCTACTCAGGTCAAACTGAAGCCGTGCCAACTGCTGCTATCCGCAACATTTTGGTCACCAGCTCAGACGTGTCTGATCAAGATGCTTACACCATGGCAAAAGTGTTGTTTGCACAGTTGCCTGCCCTCCATGCGGTCCACAAAGCAACCTTGGCCATCGATCCTAAAACAGCAGCACTTGGTGTGCCAGTGCCGTTGCACCCTGGCGCTGAGCGCTACTACCGCGAAGCCGGTTTGATCAAGTAAGCAAGCACTTGCGCAACCCCTTAGAAAAGCGCTAACAAGCGCTTTTCTTTTTGGTCGTTCGGTGATGTCACTCACACCCAGTTGCACCCGGGTTTCATCTCGCGCACCAACCCACTTCACCTTACTTCGAACCAACCACCAGCATGTTCAACACCAAAGAATGGTCTTTCAGCGGCGGAACCAGGGACAAGGCGATTTTCTTGATCGCGCTGTGCTTCTCTGTATTCCAAATTTACACCGCGACCTTTAGCCCAATTGGCACCCAAGTTGTGCGCGCACTGCACGTTGGATTTTTGTGTCTGCTGGTGATGTTGATGCTGCCGGGGCGCTTCAAGTATCTCTCCTTGGTGCTGGGCATTGCCACAATGGGCACAGGCATGTACCAGTGGGTGTTTGAAGGCGCGCTTATTTTCCGCTCTGGTGCGCTGAATGATGTGGATATGTTG
>CALBWZ010000213.1 GCA_937893415.1 uncultured Comamonadaceae bacterium
ACCGCATGGGCAACACCCACATAGCCAATGGCAATGGCTTTGTTGACACTGGGCCCCAATAAGCCGCTGGTGACCTCGCCTACGACGACGCCTTGAGTGTCTTGCAGCACGGTATGGTCACGCACGGGCACGCGCTCTGTGGCGATTAAGCCAACACGTTTGCGGGTAATGGGTGCCGTGCCGTCCAGTTGAGCCAGCACCACAGCGCTGCCTAAAAAGCCACCAGCCCGGGCGCCACCTGTCCGCCTGACCTGTTGCATGGCCCAGTTCAGGTTGGCTTCAACGGGCGTGGTGGTGGTGGTGATGTCGTTGCCGTACAAGCACAGGCCGGCTTCCAAGCGCAGCGAGTTGCGCGCGCCAAGACCAACGGGTGTGGCGCGCTCGTCGCTCAATATGAGCTTGGCCAGCGCCAAGGCGTGTTCGGCGGGTACTGAGATCTCGAAGCCGTCTTCACCGGTATAGCCGCTGCGCGTGAGGTAGCACGCAATGCCGCCTAGCACCGCGGCTGCCCCTGTCATGAACACCAAGCGGGCCACGCTGGGGTCTAACGCGGTGAGCACGTCGACAGCCATGGGGCCTTGCAGTGCAAGGAGGGCGTGGTCTGGCATGGGCTGCACAGTACAGCTTGAGCCAATGTGCGCTTGTATGTGCGCGATGTCGCCGTCTTTGCACGCGCCGTTAACGATGACAAAAAAATCGCTGCCACGGTTAACAAACATGAGGTCGTCCACAATACCGCCTTGGTCATTGAGCAACAAACCGTAGCGCTGTTTGCCCACAGGCAAGTCCATGACGTCTGCTGGTACAAGGGTCTCGAATGAACGTGCGGCGTGCGCGCCGCTTAGGCTGAGTTGCCCCATGTGGGAAACGTCAAACAAGCCGGCTTTGGTGCGGGTGTGCAAGTGCTCGCCCATGACCCCCATGGGGTATTGCACTGGCATGCTGTAGCCAGCAAATGCCACCATGCGTGCGCCTAATTCGAGGTGTAAGTCATACAACGGGGTGCGTTGTAATACGCTTGGAGTTGCGGTATTCACATGAATACCGGTAGCAGTAATGGCCGCGTTGTTGCTGTTGGTAGTGAGGTCAGACACAGGCGTTGTACCTTATGGGCAGTGTTTCATTGCACGCCAACAGCACAACGCTGTAGGTGCGAGATCTGCCCCATGTCCGCTTTACCTGAGAGATTCACCGCGCCTACGTTGGTACGTGGGCTGTGCGGCTTGCTCCTTCGGTGGACCAACTCGGTGGTTGGCCTCTCTCCAGTGGGGTAACGCGGCTGTTGTGCAGCCACGCTCTGCCAGTCCTGGTACCTGAGCGTTGCAGCCGCTGCGATGAGTGACTTTGCGCCTTCGGCGGCAGCGTCCACACTCTGGGTTTGGCCTGCGCTCTCCTAGCAAAGCATTAGTATAGCGCTCGCTCAACGAAATCTGGCTTCACCTTGGTACGGGGACACACACTTTTTGGCAGGCCAAACCAGGTATGCGCCGGGGTCTCAAAGCCTATGCCATGCATGTAGTTGTAAATGGCTTTTTTGAGGCCTGCACCCAGTTCGTCGTGGGTGGTGCCAGAGCCATCTAGGGTGGTGTCGATAAAACCCACGTCGTTTTTGGCAAATTGGCTGGCTGGCAGCGGGGTCAGCGTCACGCCGAATTGGGCTGGATTTTTACCCACTGGCGAGTGCACGGTGCAGACAAAGCGGTGGAAGAAGCCGCTGTGTATGCACCCCAACTCGAACAGCTGGCGGACGTACTCCAGCGCGTCTACCGTGTCTTGCACGGTTTGCGTGGGAAAGCCGTACATGAGGTACGCATGAACCATGACACCGGCGTCGGCAAAGCCCTTGGTCACGCGTGCCACTTGGTCTATGGACACCCCTTTTTGCATCAGCGTGAGCAGCCTGTCTGACGCAACCTCTAGGCCACCAGACATGGCAATACAGCCACTGTGTGCCAGAAGCTGGCAGAGCTCAGGGGTGAAGGTTTTTTCAAATCGAATGTTGCCCCACCACGAAATGTGTACACCGCGCGCAATCAACTCGGTGGCCAAGGCTTTGAGCACTTTGGGCGGTGCGGCTTCATCGACTAAGTGAAAGCCAGTCTGTCCAGTCTCGGCCACTATGCGTTCAATACGGTCTACCAACGTGGTGGCACTGGCCGCGTCATATCGGCTGATGTAGTCAAGGCTGACATCACAAAAACTGCACTTTTTCCAGTAGCAACCGTGGGCAACTGTGAGCTTGTTCCAGCGCCCATCGCTCCACAGCCGGTTCATGGGGTTGAGCATGTCTAACAGCGACAAATAGCGCATCAGTGGCAAGCCATCCCAAGTGGGAGTACCCACATCTTCAAAGGCTACATCTGGCTCTTGCCAGTTGGTGTAGGCCACCACACCTTCGGCGTTGCGCGTGAAGGTGCGTACCAAGCGAGATACGCCTCGTTTGCCTTGCAAGTGCTCAATGAGGCACAGAAGTGGGCGCTCACCCCCGTCTAAGCTGACAAAGTCAACAAAGTCAAAGACCCGGGGGTCAGACAATTCACGCAGTTCGGTGTTGACAAAGCCGCCGCCCAAAGCAATTCGCACATGCGGGTGGTGCTTGCGAATGGTTTGCGCAATGCGAAACGCAGCGTACACCGCACCAGGAAACGGCACAGACAGCACCACCAACGTGGGTTGGTGCTCAGCCACGGTCGCCAGCGTTAAGCGCTCAAGCGTGGCGTCAATTAAATTGACAGGCTGGGCCAGAGCCGTGGCCAATGCGTCAAAGCTGGGCTGGCTGGCCGCCAAGCTTTCTGCATAGCGCACAAACTGAAAGCCTTCATCTACCGCGTCGCGCAGCACATCTGCAATGTCGTTGAGGTACAGCGTGGCCAAATGTCTAGCCCTGTCGCTTTGGCCAAGTGCACCAAAGGCCCAGCTCAGGTTGTCAGGGTTGTCTTCGTCGTCGGCGTAGTCATTCAGCGTGGCAAAGCGCGGTCCTTCTGGCAAAAATCCGCGTGAGGCAATGCGGTGGCACAGCGTACTGTCGCGTCCTTGCAAAAACGCAATGGTGGGGTCAATGGTGGAGATGTAGCTGCTGGCATGGTCTAAAAATGAGTTCACCGCAGCGCTGCGTGTGGCCTCATCTGTCGCCAGCGCAGCGGCTTGCAGCTTTGCCAAACCGGGTTTGCTTAGCAATTCCAACACAGTCGCCAACGCCAAATCGTGCTGCACCGCGTCTATGCCTTGCTCACGCAAAAAGCCCGTGATGTAGGCCGTAGATGGGTAAGGCGTGTTGAGCTGCGTCATCGGGGGGATGAGACTTAACACTTTGAAGGTGGAGGCAGGGGACAACAAAAGTTATTATTAATTGGTATGCAGATGGGCCATCTACAGGCGCGTGGCGGGGCGGTGGCTCTCAACGCCGGTCAACCTGCCCTGGGCAAGTTGATCAGCGCACTGACACAGTGTTTAGGTATTGCCAATGTCCGAGGCACAGCGGCGGCGCGGTGAAGACACGTTTTACATACCCGCGTAGTTGGGCCCGCCGCCGCCTTCTGGGGTGACCCAGTTGATGTTTTGCGTGGGGTCTTTGATGTCGCAAGTTTTGCAGTGGACGCAGTTTTGCGCATTGATTTGCAAAGCGTCTGCGCCGTCTGGGGTTTTGATGTACTCGTACACCCCAGCTGGGCAGTAGCGGCTTTCAGGGCCGGCGTAATGCTTGAGGTTGATGGTCACAGGGATACTGGCGTCCAGCAGCGTTAAGTGAGCAGGTTGGTTTTCAGCGTGGTTGGTGTTGCTGATGAAGACGCTGCTCAGGCGGTCAAAGGTGATGACGCCGTCTGGTTTGGGGTAGCTGATTTCTGGGCACTGCGCCGCGGGCATGAGGTAGCTGTGGTCTGGACGGGTGCGGTGAATGGTCCACGGTGGGGACTTTAAGCCCAGCTTGGGCAGCAGCCACTGTTCGATACCCGTCATGAGCGTGCCCACGGTGTTGCCTTTCTTAAACCACTGCTTGAAGTTTTTGGCACCCAATAGCTCGTCATACAGCCAGCTCTTTTCGAATGCGGCCGGGTAGCCGCTAAGTTCATCTTGGGCTCGTCCAGCCTGTACAGCTTCGAAGGCTGCTTCGGCGCATAACATGCCGGTTTTAATAGCAGCATGGCTGCCTTTGATGCGGCTGGCGTTTAAGTAGCCAGCGTCGCAGCCCACCAACGCGCCGCCAGGGAACACTGTTTTGGGCAGCGACAACAAGCCGCCGGCCGTAATGGCACGTGCGCCGTAGCCCAAGCGCTTGCCGCCTTCCAGCACGGCTTTGATGCTGGGATGCGTTTTCCAGCGTTGCATTTCTTCGAATGGGCTGAGCCATGGGTTTTTGTAGTCCAAACCAGTGACAAAACCCAGCGTAACTTGGTTGCCTTCTAGGTGGTACAAAAAGCCACCACCGTAGGTGGCGTTGTCTAGCGGCCAGCCGGCGGTGTGCACCACGTGGCCTGGCTTGGCGTTGGCGGGGGTCACTTCCCACAGCTCTTTCACGCCTAGCGCGTAGCTTTGTGGGTCTTTGCCGTCGTCCAGTTTGAACTTGGCAATCAGTTGTTTGCCCAAGTGGCCGCGTGAACCTTCGGCAAACACGGTGTATTTGCCCAGCAGTTCCATGCCTAATTGAAAGTCGCTGGTGGGTTCGCCGTCTTTACCGATGCCGACGTCACCAGTGGCCACACCGCGCACTGCGCCTGCCTCGTTGTACAAGACCTCAGCGGCCGTGAAGCCAGGAAAAATCTCCACGCCCAAGGCCTCGGCTTGTTCGCCCAGCCATTTGCTGACCGCCCCCAAACTCACGACATAGTTGCCATCGTTGTGAAAGCAATCGGGCACCAAGAAATCTGGTGTGCGTTTGCTGCCAGACGCCGTTAAAAACAAGACGTCGTCGTCTGTGACGAGTTGGTGCAGTGGTGCGCCCAGTTCTTTCCAGTTGGGCAGCAGTTCTGTCATGGCGCGTGGGTCCATGACTGCGCCACTTAAAATATGCGCGCCTGGCTCTGACCCTTTTTCAAGCACCACCACATTCAGCTCTGTGCCCTTGGCGGCTGCCAGCTGCTTCAAACGAATGGCCGTGGCCAGGCCGCTGGGGCCACCACCGACAACAACAACGTCGTAGTCCATGGACTCACGTGGGCCGTGAGATTGAAGTAAAGCGGGTGAGGTCATAGGGGTTTCCGTCAGCAGTTGTTGGCGTTGGTATTCAATATACGTTGTCCCATTGTAATAAACAGTGGCTACCTTAGACCCCGTCAGGCTGTCCCACACATAAAGCCCTGTTGAATGTAAAGTTTTGGCTGCGACGTTCGTTGTAGCCCCTCATGACGCGAGTCCAATGTGTTCGAGCGGGTCACAACCAGGTTGTGTGTGACTGGCATCTGGTTGTCTGCGCTAGCCGCAACGCAGGTGATTTTTTGTTTTGGTGTTAAAGCGTCAACTGCATGACAAGCACCAGGACATAAATCCAGTAGCCTGCATACTCAATTTTGTGAAAGTAGTCCTATGCGTTTAGACCTGCCCAGCGAGAAAAAGCAAGTGTTTGACATGGTGTTGCCCATACGTTGGGGCGATATGGATGCCATGGGCCATGTGAACAACACCGTGTATTTCCGTTATATGGAGACGGTTCGATTGGAGTGGATGTTCAACATCGGCATTGCGCCCGACCCACAAGGTCAAGGTCCGGTGATATTGAATGCCTTTTGTAACTTTTACAAGCAGCTGGCGTACCCAGGTGATGTGTTGGTCAAGTTGTTTGTCAGTGAGCCCAAGCGCAGCACGTTTGAGACATGGTGCACGCTAGAACTCTCGGCGCAGCCGGATGCAATACATGCCGCAGGCGGCGCAACCGTGGTGTGGGTAGATTTTCCAAAGCAAAAGTCAGCAGACTTACCGCCGTGGTTGCTGGACGTTGTAGCGTGAATTCTTGATGCCAGGCTGTAGCGCAATCAAGCAGGGCACACGGCACTGGGGCCAAGGCTAGGCGCTTAGCGTTTGGCCAGCAGCAAGCCCACAGCGGCCAAGCCCAACACGCTGGCGCTGAGGCGGTTGAAGCGTACGCGGCTAACAGGGCTGCGTATCAAGGACGCACAGTAGCGACCCGCGAGGGCGTACAGCCCAATGGCAACACACTCCAAGCCTAAAAATAGCAGACCCAATACGGCAAATTGTGGGGCTATGGCTTGGTCGATGTCGATGAACTGTGGCAAAAAAGCGGTGAACACCAGAATCGCTTTGGGGTTGCCCATGGCCAGCCAGAATTCGCGCTGCGCCAATGCGATGGTTGTTTGGCGTCGCGCTTGTGCATCCAACACAATGCGGTCAACTTTGGCGTGCCACAGCTGCCAGGCCAAATACATCAGGTAGGTTGCGCCGGCGATTTTGATGGCCGTAAATACCCATACCGAGGCATACAACACGCTGGCTAGGCCCAAGGCTGTGAGTGTCATCATCAGCGCAAATGCCAGCTGCCGACCCATGCCTGCCAAGAAGGCCACACGCGCACCTTGCTGCGTGGCATTGTTCATGGCCAGCAAGTTATTGGGGCCAGGCGACATATTGAGCGCAAAGCAAGCGGGTATAAAAAACCACAGGTCTAGTTGCATGGCTGCGTGCTGTGTGTGTTGGTGTGTTTGGCGACGACTCAGATCTTCACTTTGGGCACGCGGCCCATAGTGAAAAACTCTGGGTTGGGCTGCATACCAGTCACGCTGGCCATGCGGTTAGACAGTCCAAAAAATGCCGTGATGGCTGCAATGTCCCATGCGTCTTCGTCGTCCATACCATGCTGGTGCAAGGCTTCAAAGTCGGCGTCGTCTACGGTGTGGGCTGCGGTACAAACCTTCATGGCGAAGTCCAGCATGGCGTGTTGTTTGGCGCTGATGTTGGCCTTGAGGTAGTTCACCGTTACTTCGTCGGCTACCAATGGCTTTTTCTCGTATATACGCAAAATGGCGCCGTGAGCCACCACGCAGTACAAACACTGGTTGAACGCGCTGGTGGCAGTCACAATCATTTCTCGGTCCCCTTTGCTGAGGTTGCCATCGTCTTTGAGCATCAGGGCATCGTGGTACGCAAAAAACGCGCGCCACTCAGCTGGGCGCCGTGCAAACCCTAAAAAAACGTTCGGTATAAAGCCCGCTTTCTCTTGCACTTCTAATATACGGGCCTGTATGTCTTCGGGCAGTGTGTTGAGGTCTGGGTAAGGAAAGCGTGTGTTCATGTGGTGCGTCCTGAATGCTTGTCGGCAAATAAACTGTCAGCACAGTATGCCCCCAGCTTGGTCCAGCTTGATGTCACCCAACTTACGTAGGATGTGCAAGCAGCACCGGCCCAAGCCATTTATGACGATGTGGTGAGCTTGCGTACCAAGTCGCCTGTGGTGTGAGCTTGGTATTTGCGCATCAGTTTAGCTCTGTGAATTTCTACGGTGCGGTGGCTGATGAGCATTACTTTGCCAATGGCTTTGGACGTTAAGCCTTGCATCAGCAAAGCGGCTACCTCACGCTCGCGCGGCGTCAGCAAACCAACGATGGGGCGCTGTTGGCTTAGGTCTTCGAAGCACCAAATACCCGCAGCGTGAGGGTCACCTTGTACCAAGGCACGTCCGGTGACGTGGCACCAAAAGGTGGCGCCGCTGAAGCGTCCGCCCACGCGTCGCATGATGCGGTTGTCGCTGTAGGTGCCTGGCGCGTTTAGCAGTGGGGTGATGCGCAAACCCGTGCGCTCAAACTCATCCGCGCTGGGGTATAGCTTCTCAAACGATTGGCCAATCAACTCGGCGTGGCCAACACCAAACATCTCGCACAAGGCTTGGTTACAGTCCACAATGGTTCTGCTGCGGGACAAGGCCATGCCAACAGGCGCTGCGTCAAACGCCATTTGGTAATCGATTGGGGTGCGCAGTGTGGGACTCAGCGTCGGGCTGTGGCTTGGGTTGTTCATTACGGAATACTACGTAGTTGAATACGTAGTATCGTTGGTATTGACGGTTTTATAAATTTTTGGAGTGCAAACGTGAACAAGGTTTATCCAAGCGCTGCGGCGGCTTTAGACGGCGTGGTGGCAAGCGGCCACATGGTGGCAGTCGGCGGCTTCGGTCTGTGCGGCATCCCCGAGGCATTGATTGATGCGCTGCGCGACAGCGGTGTCAACCAATTGACTGTGATCTCTAACAATGCCGGCGTGGATGGCTTTGGTTTGGGCAAGTTGCTTGAGACACATCAAATCAAAAAAATGATTTCGAGTTACGTTGGCGAAAATAAAG
>CALBWZ010000214.1 GCA_937893415.1 uncultured Comamonadaceae bacterium
GTGGCTCCAAGCAGGTATTGCAAGCCATGTTCTTTAACCAAAACAACCATCAGCAAAGCCATAGCGCCAGTAGCAGCTGAAATCATTCCAGGGCGACCGCCCATGAATGAACTTACAAAGGCAATACAAAACGAAGCGTACAAGCCCACTTTGGGGTCAACTCCAGCAATGATGGAGAAAGCAATTGCCTCAGGTATGAGCGCCAGTGCGACAACCAGGCCTGCCAGTAAGTCATTGCGTGTGTTCGATAGCCATTCTTGGCGTAAGTGGTTCATAAAGCTTGTTCGTGGTGGTGTGTGCTGTGTCTGGGGCTGCCATGCAGCCAACGCGCGCTATCAAGGACTGTTGTGCTTAGGGCGACGTAGGGAGCAAAGCCTTTGATTTTAAGCGTTTGGTTTTTTAGGCTTGACATGCCGTCGCATGAAGCGGCTTGTGGCGCGTTATGAAGCGCTAACTTGTCTTGTGCCGCAAGCCCATTAGCGCATTGCGGGTAACGCCAGAGTGGAGTTGTTCTAACCACCATGCCAGCGCCTTGCCGGGCTTGGCGCTGGTGTTGTTGCGCCATGCATAAGCCATACGAGCTGTACGCTCGGGCTGGTCAACGGCTTTCACAACCAACTGCCCGGCATCAATAAATGGTTGTGCCAATGGCTGTGGCAAATACCCGCAGCCCAGCCCGCGCAGCTGCGCTCGCAACTTGAGGGCCATGCTCGGGACTGTTAGTACCTCTTGGCCTCGCAACACACCAACGGTAACCCCGGGACCTCTGGGCGCGCTGTCGGCCACCACCACAGCGCGGTGGGCGATGCGTTGTTCGTTGGTTAAAGGCTCTGTACACAAGGCCAGTGGGTGGTGTGGCGCAACGGCAAATACAAAGGCTATCTGGCCCAGCGTTGCGCTGTTAAGGCCTGCGTAGTGGGCCGCTTCAGACACAATGCCAAGCGCCAAGTCTGAGCGCCCGGTTGACAACGACTCCGCAGTGCCAGTCATGGTTTCTATGCGCAGCTTGAGTTGCGTTGGCGCACCAAGTTCGTAAAAGCGCTGGCATAAATCGAGCACAGTTTGGGTGTCAATGATGTCATCGGCCACGATGATGAGCTGTGCTTCCCAGCCTGTGGCCACACGCTTGACGCGTTGGGCCACGGCGTCTAACTCGTCTAGCAAGTGCTCGCTGGCGCGCAGCAACTCGCTGCCAGCAGGGGTCAACTGTGCGCGCTTGGCGCTGCGGTCAACCAGCAACACATCTAGGCTGTCTTCCATCTGACGTAGGCGGTAGCTCAAGGCGCTGGGTACCACGCCTAAAGAGCGTGCAGCCGCAGCGAGGCTGCCGTTGCCCGGGTTCAGCAGGACCGTCGCCACGCCCTG
>CALBWZ010000215.1 GCA_937893415.1 uncultured Comamonadaceae bacterium
AGTTCGCGCCCGGGTCACAGGGATTGTGGCGCGACATTTGTTTCAAGAAGGCAGCCTTGTGCAGGCTGGCCAGCTTTGTTTTAAATTGATGCCGATGTCATTCGCCCGCCCTGTGTGCCACCTTGCTCAAACCCGTTCAGGCTGGCCATCAGCGCGACAAGCGCGGTTTCTTTGGTTGGTTTAACCGCGGTTTTACCCGAACAACCAAGCGTTACGAGAGCGGTGTGGCCTTTTTGTTGGCACGTTCGGGCCGAACCATGGTTGTTTGCGCTGCCATAGTTGCAGCAGTTGTGGTGCTTTACCAGCGCCTACCCACATCGTTTTTGCCCAATGAGGACCAAGGCACGATGTTGGTGAATGTGCAACTGCCACCGGGCGCTACAACTGCGCGCACACTGAGCGTGATGGAGCAGGTCGAGGCATTCATGCTGAAGCAGCCTGAAGTTCAAAGCATGGTGAGTGTGCTTGGTTTTAGTTTTGCAGGCCAAGGACAAAACGCAGCTTTGGCATTTGTAACGCTGACAGACTGGAGCGAGCGGCCTGACCCTAGCAACTCGGCGCAGGCATTGGCAGGGCGTGCCTTTGGCGGTTTGTCTGGTGTCCGTGATGGCTCTATATTTCCATTGAGTCCCCCACCTATTTCAGGTCTAGGCTCAGCCTCTGGTTTCAGTTTCAGGTTGCAAGACCGCGCTGGTCTTGGCCACGAGGCGTTGCTAGACGCGCGCAACCAGTTGCTGGGCATGGCCTCAAAAAGCAAATTGCTCACAGGTTTACGTCCTGACGGCTTGGAAGATGCTGCGCAGTTGCAGCTTGATATTGACCGCGACAAGGCCAGTGCCCAGGGCGTGAGTTTTGACGCCATTGCCAGCGCGATTGGTACCTCGTTTGGCGCTAGCTACGTCAACGATTTCCCCAACCAAGGCCGTTTGCAACGGGTGATAGTGCAGGCCGATGCACCGGCTCGTATGCAAGCTGAAGACCTGCTGCGCATCACAGTCAACAACAGCGCCGGCCAGGCTGTACCTCTGTCAGCTTTCGCTTCCACCAGCTGGATGACTGGGCCAATGCAAACGGTTCGTTACAACGGCTACCCGGCCATGCGCATCAGTGGCAGTGCTGCACCTGGGCAAAGTACTGGCGCCGCCTTGGCTGAAATGGAGCGTTTGGCAGGCCAGTTGCCAGCAGGTTTTGGTTACGAGTGGACTGGCTTATCACGTGAAGAAAAGTTGGCTGGTTCACAGGCCGTTATCCTGTATGCGTTTGCCATTCTGGCGGTGTTTTTGTGTCTGGCTGCGTTGTATGAAAGTTGGTCTATTCCGCTGGGAGTCATTTTGGTTGTGCCGTTGGGCATATTGGGCGTGCTGTTGGCCACGCTGATGCGCGGCTATGCCAACGATGTGTACTTTCAAGTTGGCCTCATCACCATCATCGGCTTATCGGCTAAAAACGCCATTCTCATCATCGAATTTGCCAAAGACTTGCAGGCGCAGGGCAAGGGCTTGGTTGAGTCAGCTTTGGCTGCAGCGCACTTGCGATTTCGTCCTGTTCTTATGACATCAATGGCTTTTACTTTGGGTGTTTTGCCGTTGGCCTTGGCGACTGGGGCGGGTTCAGCCAGTCAGCGCGCCATTGGGACAGGTGTCATCGGCGGTATGCTGACAGGTGCTGTGTTGGCGCTGGTATTTGTACCAGTGTTTTTTGTAGTGGTGCGTTCGGTGTTTAAAAGCGGTACACGTCACAGCCATCGCGATGGGGACGATGCTGGCCAGCATGTTGTGTAGCAGCGCGTCGTGATAGCCGTGCGGTGTTTCATGAGTGCCACACTGCATGTTGACTCAGCTATGCAGGCGTCATTTCCGAGATGGTTACGACTCGTGTGGCAACACGGCCAGCAACCTGTCTAACCCGCCGTCGTTGATGGCAACGTCTGCTTGCTCGCGAACGGCTGGCTTGGCGTGGTAAGCCACAGACAAGCCCGCCACCCCCATCATAGGTAGGTCGTTGGCGCCGTCGCCCACTGCGATCATTTGTGATGGGTCGCAGCCCAGTTGTTGACACAATTCCAATACCGTTTGCCGCTTGGTGTTGCCGTCGCATATATCGCCCCAGCTTTGCATTAACAGCTTGCCTGTGAGGTGGCCGTCAACCACTTCTAAGGCATTGGCTCTAGCCATATCTAGGCCCAGCATATCTTTAACGCGGTCTGCAAAATAGGTAAACCCGCCGCTTACCAGCACGGCTTGTAGGCCGTGCGCTTTGCAGGCTGTTACAAGGGTGCGCCCCCCCGGATTGAGACGCAAGCGCTCGCGAAACACGGTGTCTAAGTGCGTCAGGGGCACGCCTTGCAGCAACGCCAATCGCCGCATCAAGCTGTCCCTAAAGTCTTTGAGTTCGCCACGCATAGACGCTTCAGTGATGGCTGCAACTTCGGCTTTTTTGCCAGCGGCATCTGCAATTTCATCGATGCACTCAATGTTGATCAGTGTGGAGTCCATGTCAAAAGCAATGAGCTTGTAGTGTCCAAGTGCGTTCAAAGATGCGCTGTTTTTAACCAGCAAACCTGGTTCGATTTCGGTATGGGAGTAGTGGCTCATTTAAACGGTTATTTCTGTGGCACGGGCTGTTGTGGGCTCGCCCAAATTGCGCAACACGTCGCGTACCATGTGCGCGCGCAAGTTGGGGTCTGGTAAGGCTTTCTCGATACGCAGTTTGTCGTTGCCTGCCAGTTTGATGTGGCGGTTTTTTTGGATAAGGGCAATGATTTTGGCTGGGTCTATGGGCGCATCTTTTTTGAAGGTGATGCTAATGACTGTGGGGGCCGCGTCAACCTTCACCACACCGTAAGGTGCGCACAACACGCGCAGGCGGTGTACGTCGATCAGGGCGGCAGCTTGTGGTGGTAATTTACCAAAACGGTCGGCAATTTCTTCTGTCAGCCTGTCTATGCTGTCACTGGTCTTAGCGGTGGCCAGTTTTTTATAAAAGCTCAGGCGCAAGTGCACGTCGCCACAGTAGTCGTTGGGCAACAGGGCGGGCACGTGCAGGTTGATGTCGGTAATGACTGACAATGGGCTTAGCAGATCTGGCTCACGTCCAGCTTTTAAGCTGGCAACCGCTTCGGCCAACATTTCGTTGTAGAGCTGAAAACCGATTTCCAACATGTTACCGCTTTGGTTTTCACCCAACACCTCGCCGGCACCACGAATCTCCAAATCGTGCATGGCCAAATAAAAACCAGATCCCAACTCCTCCATTTCTTGAATGGCTTCCATGCGCTGTGATGCTTGTTTGGTCAAGCTTTGTGTGTCTGGTACCAACAAATAGGCATAGGCTTGGTGGTGGCTGCGCCCCACGCGCCCGCGCAATTGGTGCAGCTGTGCCAGACCAAACTTGTCGGCGCGTGCCATCACGATGGTGTTGGCGGTGGGCACATCAATGCCCGTTTCAATGATGGTGGAACACAGCAACACGTTAAACCGCTGGGCCACAAAGTCGCGCATGACTGATTCAAGTTGGCGTTCTGGCATTTGGCCGTGGGCAATGGCGATGCGGGCTTCAGGCAAGTAAGCCTCGAGTTGCTGTTTGCGGTTTTGAATGGTGTCAACTTCGTTGTGTAAAAAATACACTTGTCCGCCGCGCTTGAGTTCACGCATAACAGCTTCACGAATCACGCCTTGGCCTTCGTTGCGTACAAAGGTTTTGATTGCCAAGCGGCGCTGCGGTGCCGTTGCAATAACGGATAAGTCGCGCAACCCCTCAAGTGCCATGCCCAAGGTACGCGGTATGGGCGTGGCCGTGAGCGTGAGCACATCTACCTCAGCACGCATGGACTTCATGGTCTCTTTGTGGCGCACGCCAAATCGGTGTTCTTCGTCAATGATGAGCAGGCCCAAATTTTTGAACTTCACTGACGCGCTGAATAGCTTGTGCGTTCCCACCACAATATCCACCGTGCCATCAGCCAAGCCTTTGATGGCGGTAGCTATTTCTTTGGCAGAGCGAAAACGGCTCATTTCAGCTATCTTGATGGGCCATTGCGCAAACCGGTCGATCAAGGTTTGGTAGTGCTGTTCGGCCAACAGGGTTGTGGGCGCCAAAAAAGCCACTTGTCGCCCGCCTGTTACCGCCACAAACGCGGCACGCAGGGCCACTTCGGTTTTCCGAATCCCACATCGCCACAGACCAGCC
>CALBWZ010000216.1 GCA_937893415.1 uncultured Comamonadaceae bacterium
CTGCATTAACCACTTCCACCTAACAAACAAATAGGAACAACCATGGCTTCTAACATTAAAATCTTAACGCGTGAAGAAGTGACCGACATGATCATGGCGGTTAAAATTCAAAAGAAAATAAAATGGGCAGATGTTGCGCCGAAATTAAAGCTTTCAAAAGAATGGGTAACTGCAGCGTGTTTGGGTCAAATGGCATTAACCAATGCACAAGCTAAAGTAGTTGCTAAAATCTTCAGTCTTCCAGCAGAAGCCATACCTGTTCTCGAGGCCGTACCCTACAAAGGATCCTTGCCCACTGCCGTTCCCACTGACCCATTGGTGTACAGATTTTATGAATTAATTTCTGTTTACGGAACCACTTTTAAAGAGTTGATACACGAAGAATTCGGCGACGGCATCATGAGCGCTATCGACTTTAAAATGGATATGCAACGTGAAAACGATCCCAACGGAGACAGGGTTAAGATCATGATATCTGGCAAGTTTTTACCTTACAAGTCATATTGAGCGGTTTTAAGTCTAGACATATCAGCCCATTGTTGTTGGGCCAAAGTGGTTTGGCATCAACACTTTGGGATACAAAAAAGGGAGGCCCATGGCCTCCTTTTTTGGCGCACACAAGTGGTTACGTGTAAGTTTCTGTAGTCCATCGCATTGAGTGCGTTGAGTCGGTACGTTTTAAATACTGAATCACTGAATCAAACAGCCTGACCAACTGCGCGCTAGGCCAGCCGTGTCGTCGTGTAGTCTGACCAGCGCAACCCTTGTGTAACGTCCGACTCACTAGGCTGCGACAACTCGGATGCAACTTGTCAAGCAACAGATGTCTGGTGACATATCCAGCCGCTATCTGTTCAGATTGCGCTTTCCTGCTACCCCCAACACGCCATCGACACCGCGTGCATCAAGCCAACGCCACAGCTGCTTGCCGCTGCGTTGTGCTGCTGTACCAGTCAGTGGCGGTGGTGCTGATGCTGCGGTGCCCAGCCAGCGTGCGCAGTCGGTGAATGGCTGTGCCCTTGTTGGCTAGATTGCTTAGAAACGAGCGTCTGCCGCTGCGACTGGTTGCACCATCAGTGCCAGCACCGCGGTAAAGGTCAGCCATGGCCTGCGTCGCATTCAGCGCTTGTGGCAAACGCATGCTTACACACACTGCGCGTACATGCCAGTCCACACCCGTGGTTCCGCTGTGCCTTGACCATGACTGCTTACAAGCACCTGCAATTCAGTGACCCCACCTTTGAGGGGCGACAGAGCATTGCCAAGGCTCTATGGCGTTGCTGTGAGCCAGATGCCTTGGCCATGTTGATACTTGTTCATGTGCTTGTGGCGTTGCGTTTGATGGCCACCCAACAGGTGAGGCGGGCGTCGCTGCTGTCGCTCGGTTAGAGACTTGTAGTTGGGTGCGCTTCAAGTAAACAGCAGCGTTGCAAGTGTGCAAGCCGCACAAGTAATGACGTTTATCTCGCCATTGCTTCTAGTAGAGGCTGTA
>CALBWZ010000217.1 GCA_937893415.1 uncultured Comamonadaceae bacterium
GTGGCTGCCATGCCCAGCACAACAGAAGCAGATGGGCGTACGCAAACGCACCCAGTCTGTTTGCTGCTTCGAGGTGATCTTTATGAGCACCTGACAGCTTTCATGAAAGATGGCGGGCGAAAAATTGATGACTGGACCAAACCTCTTGGCGCGCTAGAGGTCCCGTTTGACAACGCCAAGGCCTTTTTCAATGCCAATACCTTGGCTGATTTAAAGCAGCTTGAAATTGAAGCGGCCAATAAATAGTCGCTGCGAGGCCATTTATATCCATGGCTGTTTAGTCGTGCGTCATACCCTACAGATTTTTCTTTAAGTACACCCATGCACCGTCCTGTTTTAAGTCACGCATCCGTGCCTCTGGTCACTGAAGTCGAGGTTGTCGACGAAGCTGGCCGTACCAAGCGGATTTACATTCCCGGTGAACGGCCGCTCACTATTTATGTCAACAACCAAGAGCTGGTGACCCTCATGACCTTGGGTGGTGAGCCAGAGGCCCTGGTGCTGGGTTGGTTGCGCAACCAGCGCCTCATCACCTCCTTGAATGATGTATTGAGTGTTCAAGTGGACTGGGAAGTTGAAGCCGCGGCTGTGACAGCACAGCCAGACGTGTTGACCGCTTGGAATAAAGCGCAAAAGCAGCGCATCGTCACCACAGGTTGTGGGCAAGGCACCATGTTTGGCGACGTGATGTCCGATATAGAAACCATTCAGTTAAACCCACATGCCCGCCTGTCTCAAGATGTGTTGGTTGAGGTGGTCGGCTCTATCCGAACCCAGCCCTCTATCTACAAGCAAGCTGGCTCTGTCCACGGGTGTGGGCTATTTCGTGGCACGGAGTTGTTGATGTTTGTAGAAGATGTCGGTCGTCACAACGCCGTCGATGCCATCGCCGGTTGGATGTGGCTCAATGATTTAAAGGGTGATGACTTGGTGTTCTACACCACGGGTCGTTTGACATCTGAGATGGTGATCAAGGGTGCTCAAATGGGCGTGCCTTTTTTGCTGTCTCGCTCGGGCGTCACCAATATGGGTTTGGAGATGGCCAAGCAAGTTGGTCTGACCCTGGTGGGGCGTTGCTCTGGGCAGCATTTTCTTGTTTACAACGGCGCCAACCGCATAGTTCAGCGTGTGCTGAATGCTGCAGATGTTTAACCGTAAGCATGTGTCACGTTGATGTTTTTAGATAGTTCATGTTCTTAGACAGTTTTTCGGCCGCTTGGCAGATGTTGCTGGGCTTGGACGACACATTGGTGCACATTGTGTTGCTGTCCTTGGCTTTAAGTGGTTTGGCTTGCTTGTTGGCATGCGTGCTGGGCATCTCAAGCGGCGCATGGTTGGCGCTGGTTGATTTCAGAGGGCGCTCAGCCCTGATCACAGTACTCAATACAGCCTTGGCTCTGCCATCTGTGGTGGTGGGATTGGTGGTGTATTTGCTGCTCTCGCATTCGGGGCCGCTGGGCTTTCTGGGCTGGCTGTTCTCCTTTAAGGCCATGGTTGTTGCCCAAACCATTCTGGTTTTACCAGTGGTCATTGCACTCACCCGACAACTCATTGCCAGCGCCGACAACTTGCAAGGCGAGGGCTTGCGCGCGATGGGTGCGGGCAAAACGGTTCGCGGTTTGTTACTCGTTTGGAACGAGCGTTTCGCCTTGATGACCGTCGTGTTGACTGGGTTTGGTCGGGCCGTTTCTGAGGTGGGCGCGGTGATGGTGGTCGGCGGCAACATAGAGGGTTTCACGCGCGTCATGACCACGGCCATTGCACTTGAAACCAGCAAAGGTGATTTGCCAATGGCCTTGGCACTGGGCATGGTGTTGCTGGGTGTGGTGCTGGTGTTGAATGCTGCTGTGTCCGCCTTTGCGCAATGGGGCGGGAATAGCCTGGCATTGCCAGCAGCGTCCAAGCTATCAGCCCTACCAACCCCTAAAAACACTACACGCGCTACAACACACCCAGCCATTCGCAGTTTTATTTCAACAGTAAACGTGCCTACAGGCCAAGTCATTTTGGGTCTAAACAATGTAAACGTTAGCCTGAAGGCTGACAACGCAGGCACACGCGCGGTGCCTGTGTTGCACAACATTCATTTTTCACTGTGTGAAGGTGAGCGCGTGGCGTTGGTTGGTGCCAACGGCTGTGGCAAAACAACGCTGATGCGCACCATTGCAGGCTTGGTGCCCATTGCCTCTAACCAGTCGACCATGCAGTGGTTGCAGCCTTGTAAAACCGTATTGCTGGCGCAAGCGCCTAAGCTGCTGCGATTGTCGGTAGCCAACCACGTGCGGCTTGCTGCCTGGTTGGCTGGTGACACATGGCAACAGGCTGCCACGTCGGCCCAGGCGGCACTCAAGCATTTAGGCATTGCGTATTTGTCGCCATTGAGCGCCGTGGCGTTGTCGGTTGGTCAAAGTCAGCGTGTGGCTTTGGCCCAGTGCCTGGCGAGTCGTTCACACGTATTGCTTCTAGATGAGCCCACAGCAAGCTTAGACCCGCATGCCAAACGCGAAGTAGAGTCAGTGGTGCACAGTTTGGTCACGCAAACAGGCGGGCCCAGTTTGGTGTTTGCCAGCCATAATTTGGGGCAAGTCAAACGGCTGGCTACACGCGTGGTTTATATGTTGGACGGGCGCATTGAAGCAGACCTGCCGGTGCAAGAATTTTTTAATACCCAGCGCGTCACGCCACTGCCTTTGGTGGATATGTTTTTAAGAGGAGAACTGTCATGATTGCATCGCTGTTGCTGCAACGTGCCCTGGTTGCTGTGTCACTCGCCGGCAGTTTGTTGGCCACATCTGCACACGCAGCCGCTAACACCTTGGTGATGGCCTCGACCACATCTACCGAGCAGTCTGGCCTATTTGCCCACTTGCTACCCGCTTTTACAACGGCCACAGGCATCAGCGTCAAAGTGGTGGCGGCTGGCACTGGTCAGGCCATTGATATGGCCAGACGAGGCGACGCCGATGTGCTGTTTGTGCACGATCCCGTTGCAGAAGACAAATTTGTTGCGCAAGGTTTTAGCGACAAGCGCAGCCCAGTGATGTACAACGACTTCGTGGTGCTAGGCCCGAGCGCTGACCCGGCAGACGCGGGCGGGAAAGACATTGCCTTGGCGCTGCAACGCATTGCAGCGGCCAACGCTGGCTTCATATCGCGCGGTGACAACAGCGGCACCAACAATGCTGAATTGCGGTTTTGGGTGGCTGCAGGTCAAACGACCAAGGGCGCAGGCTACAAAGCCTGCGGCTGTGGCATGGGTCCAGCACTCAACATGGCATCGGCCTCCAATGCGTATGTCATGTCAGATCGCGCCACGTGGCTCAACTTTAAAAATAAAGGTGACCTAACAATACTGGTGCAAGGCGATGAGCGCTTGTTTAACCAGTATGGTGTCATGGTGGTCAGCCCTACAAAACACCCACACCTCAATACGCAGGCCGCACAAATTTTTGCGGACTGGGTGGTGTCTGCTGCAGGTCAAGCCAGCATTGCCAGCTACACAGTTGCTGGCGAGCAATTATTTTTCCCCAATGCCAAGCCTTGATCGCCCCCGTTGGCCAGATCATGGTGTGATAGATCTTGGACCAGCTAACGGTGTGAAGCCCTGATAGACATGACAACTGTTGCACAAATAACCGACGCACTTCAAGGCTACGACCCGCAATCTGTCAAGGTCGACGACGTGGTGCATATTGCCCAGTCATTGGTTAAGCCATTGGGCAACTTGCCACAAGACATTGAGGTACTCAACTTACACGCGGCGGCTTACCGCGTATTGGCTCAAGACGTGGTGTCTCCTACCAACGTACCTGGTGTGGACAACTCGGCCATGGATGGCTATGCGTTTTGTTTAAACGCTGGTCAAGTCAGTCAAGGCTTGGCGCTCACAGTCAGCGGCTTGCGTTTGGCGGGTCACAGTATGACGGGTGATGACCCAGCCTTACAAGCTGGGCATTGCGTACATATCATGACGGGGGCTCCCATGCCTGAGGGCAGCAACACAGTTGTACCTTCTGAATTGGTGCAGCGCGATGGCGATGTGGTGGTGGTGCAAGCGACACATCTTCAGCCTGGTGACAACCGGCGTTTGGCGGGTGAGGATTTGGCGCAAGGCTCAGTCGCGCTTAAAAAAGGGCAGGTGTTGCACGCCGCAGCTTTAGGCTTGTTGGCAAGCCTAGGCATGGCCACAGTAGGCGTTGTTCGCAAGCCAGTGGTCGCCTACTTTTCTACTGGTAGCGAGGTGCAAGACGTTGGCCTGCCACCAAAAGCCGGCGTTATTTACGACAGCAACCGTGCAGTCATGTGCGCCGTGCTGGCTTCTTGGGGTGCGACGGTGTTGGACATGGGCGTTATTCCCGACGACCCCGCTCAACTCGAACAAGCCTTTGAGCAAGCCGCCACAACAGCCGACATGGTGATCAGCAGTGGGGGCGTGAGTGTGGGCGAGGCTGACCACACCAAGGCCATGATGAAACGCTTGGGCGACGTGGTGTTTTGGCGCATCGCCATGCGCCCGGGACGTCCCATGGCTGTTGGTCTTATCAACGACACCCCGGTTTTTGGCCTACCTGGCAACCCAGTGGCCGTCATGGTGACTTTCTTGGCGTTTGTAAGGCCCGCTTTGCAACGCCTCATGGGTACAACGCCAAGCGCATTGCCGGTGCTGCGTGCCAAAGCGAGTGCAGATATTCGCAAGCGTGGTGGCAGAACAGAATACCAACGTGCCAGCATTGAGCGCAACGATCAAGGTGACTATGTGGCCACCGTACTGCCCAACCAAGGCTCAGGTGTGCTGAGCGGAATGGTGCAAGCCCAGGGTTTGGTTGTGTTGTCTCACGACTCTGGCACCGTCAGTGCTGGTGACTGGGTTGATGTCTGGATGCTAGACAGGTTTATTTGAATCACATTCAATCAGGTCTATTTAAAAGCCAGTCAGCCAAGCAGGCCGTTGGAGAACCTACTGGTCTAAAAAGTGCTGCAGCCGCTTGGTAACTTGTTGGGCGGTGTGTGCCGACATGCGATCGCGCAATTGGGCTGCAGCGGCCCTAACACTTTCTTGACGCTGTATGTCTTGTAGTTGCATGTACAAGTTGTTTTTGTGCGCTGCGATGCTGGCTTCAGTTTGAGCCAACAGTTCGGCGTATTGGTCGCGCTCTTGCACCATATGCTGCATCTCCGTAATGCCATTGGCGACATCAACCCAGGACAAGCTGCCAGCTTCCTCGCGGTATTGGTCAAGCGGTGCGAACAGTTCTGGCAACCGTTGCCCAAGGGTCGCTAGCGAAGCCCCCTCCACATCTTGCAAGCCAAAGCCGTCTGGGGGACTGAGAGGCTTGTTCGACCCAGCTGCCAAGCGTGGCTTGCAGGTTGGGTGCAGGCTTGGACTGGGTGTGAGCTTGCGCGCGGGCAGGCGCCGGTGTGATGGCCGCGGCCAGTGTGGGCGACTTTGTAAATGGCGTGATGTTGATTGGGATCACATTGGCTTTTGGTGGTTGAACAATATGATTGTCTTGTACCCTGTGTTCTGTTGTATGGGCGGTTTGCCCAGCCTGCGCAGTGTCGACATCTGCATCAATGTGACGTGTGGCTCCGTCTTCATGTGCCTCGGTGTAATCAATAGGGCTCCAGCCCTGTCCTGGGCGGTAGCGCATCAAAGTGCTCGAATAGTCCGATTGTGTTTTTTCTGTGTGCATAACGGTGCCTATTTCTTAGCTGGGAATACACTATATATTTAATTTTAATTTAATGCAACTTTCCCCAACTATTTCATGTATGTTTGCAACTGTTTGCGTGTGAAGCTTTAGCTATGGTGTTGACAGCGGTGACTGCATGTTCTCATCAAACCAGTTAACATCAAATTAACCAACCAGTCGGTCGGTTAACTCAAGACTGACATTTTCAAGCCACGTATTTAAGGGGACCACATGAAAGCGTACACACAGCACTACATCAATGGCGAATGGGTAGAGGCGAGCAGCTCTCAGCACTTAGAAGTCACTGACTCCAACACCGAAGCCGTCATGGCTACTGTGCCTGCCGGAACAGCGCAAGAGGCCGCTCAGGCTGTCATGGCTGCACGTGCAGCCTTCGCGGGTTGGTCCGCTTTAAGCGTTGAAGAGCGTGCCGTTTACTTAGACAAAATTACGGCTGGCCTGAAAGCCCGCAGTGATGAACTCACCACAACCATCGCTTCAGAAGTAGGCATGCCACTCAAAATGGCTGGCATGGTGCAAGTCGGAATGCCCATCTTTAACTGGGGTAATTTCGCCAAAGTGGCGCGTCAGTTCGAATTTGAAAGCGAGATTAAAAATTCTTTAATTGTGCGTGAAGCCATAGGTGTTGTAGGTTGCATCACACCGTGGAATTTCCCGCTCAACCAAATTGCTTTAAAGGTCGCGCCTGCATTGGTTGCGGGTTGTACCGTTGTGTTAAAGCCCTCTGAGATCGCGCCTATCAATGCCATTATTTTGGCTGAAGTTATTCATGCTGCTGGTTTACCTGCTGGCGTATTCAATTTGGTCAACGGCTTAGGTCCTGAAGTAGGCGAGGTGTTGGCCAGCCACCCTGAAGTAGACATGGTGAGTTTTACAGGTTCTACCCGCGCCGGCAAACGCGTGGGCGAGCTGGCATCACAAACCATCAAACGTGTGGCCTTAGAGCTTGGCGGCAAATCAGCCAGCGTGGTGTTGGATGATGCCGACTTTCCAGCTGCCATCAAAGGCTCTGTGGGTGCTTGCTTGCTGAACAGTGGACAAACCTGCTCTGCGCACACACGGTTGTTGGTGCCAGAGTCACGCTATGAGGAAGCGAAAACTCTGGCACAGGGCGTGATTGAACGCTTCACTATCGGCAGTGCATTCGATGAAACCAGCAAACTAGGTCCTCTGGTCAGCGCCGCACAGCGTGACCGCGTACTCCAACTTATTCAGCTTGGGCTTGATGAGGGCGCAGAGTTGGTAGCAGGCGGCGCTGACAAACCTGCTCTCGACAAAGGCTACTTTGTTCAACCTACCATCTTGCGTGTGCAACGCCATCACACCTTGGCCAAAGAGGAAATTTTTGGCCCTGTTCTAGTCATGCTGACTTATAAAGACGAAGACGAGGCTGTTGCCATCGCCAATGACTCGGTATACGGCTTAGGCGGTGGTGTGTGGGCAGGTACCAACGAGCACGCCATAGCTGTCGCCAAGCGGCTGCGGACAGGTCAGGTCGACATCAACGGCGCGCCCTTTAATGCGCAAGCTCCTTTTGGTGGTTACAAGCAATCGGGCAATGGCCGTGAAAACGGGATTTTTGGCTTAGAAGAGTTCTTGGAAGTAAAAGCCATTCAACGCCCAGCTGCCAAAGCTTAAACAGCTAGGGGTCAACACCAGCAAAGTGCAGGGCGCAGGGCAGCTATGCTTGTAGCATTCAATTAGTGGCCCTGACTCGACTGACTGCGTTATGAAACCTTGGATTCGCTTTGTACTGCACGCCCTGTGGATGACGCCTCTTATGGCCTCCATCGCACTGGGCGTTGCTGTGCTGGTGTTTGCCTTCAACAGCCAGACCCCACTAGACGGTGAGTTCCAAGCGGCAGGTCTGACCAACCCCGTGGTGATCACGCGGAACGCCAGCGATGTCACCCACATCCAAGCGGAGTCAGCGACAGACGCTTGGTACGCCCTGGGCTGGACGCATGCCACTGAACGGGCGTGGCAGTTAGAGTTCAACCGACGTGTTGTGAGAGGCGAGCTGTCTCAGGTGTTGGGCAGTGCCACGCTTGAGACAGACAAACTCATGCGGACCCTTGGGATATACACAACAGCACAACAACAGCTGCTGGGCTTGCCGGCCAAGGCCCAGGCAGGCTTACAGGCTTATAGCGATGGGATCAACGACGCCATTGCCAATCAAACCCAGCGGCTGACGCCTGAATTCACGTTGCTTGGCGTCAGGCCCAAAGCGTCCGCCATGCAAGGCCAGTTTTGGACACCAGCAGACTCCGTTGGCTGGAGTTTGATGATGGCGCTTGATTTAGGTGGCAACTGGAGCCATGAGTTTGCACGGTTTAGTTTGTTGCAAACCATTGATACGCCAGCACTGTGGGAAGTTTTGCCCCCTTATGCACCTCTGCAAGTCCCCGATCAACCAGCCACGTCTGTGGATTTGGGTGGGCTTTACAACGCGATGAACGTGTACGACCGCCGATCAGACGGCACAGAAACGGCGTCATCACCTAGCAACGGCATGCTCTCTGGCAACGGTTTGAATGTGGGGCAGCAGTTGGCTGCCGCGGCTAACGATTGGGTGGGGCAATTGGGTGCCTTGGAAGGCAAGGGCTCTAACAACTGGGTGGTGGCTGGCCAGAACACCCGCAGCGGCAAACCATTGCTTGCCAATGACCCCCACTTTGGCCTGAGTACCCCATCGTTGTGGTACGTGGCCCACTTGCAAGCACCGGCTGGCCCTGAATGGCCTGCAATGGACGTGCGCGGCGCGACCTTGCCAGGTCTGCCCATGGTGATTTTGGGACATACGCAAGGTGTGGCTTGGGGGTTTACCAATGTTGGACCAGATGTACAAGACTTGTATTTGGAGCAGCTAAGCCCCATTGCACCTGACATGTATAGACAGCCTGGCGACAACGCCGCTGTCAATGCCACCAATGCGGCGTATGCCCCATTCACCACGCGTGCAGAAACCATTGCTGTGAAAGGTGAAGACGACTACACATTTACGGTCAGGAACAGCCGCCATGGCCCAATCGTGAGCGATGTGCAAGCAGCCTATACAGGCTTGCTTGACCGGTCTCGCTATGCGGTTGCCTTGCGCTGGAGTGCGCTTGTGGCGGATAACAAGACGGTTTTGGCAGGCTTTAACGCCAATTTTGCCACCGACGTCGACAGCTTGGTGAACGCCTACGCAGACCATCATTCGCCCATGCAAAGTGTCGTGATGGCCGACACCAATGGTCGAATCCACTACAAGGCCATTGGCACAACGCCTGTTCGCTCGCCTCGCAACGACATCATGGGTGTCGCGCCAAACCCCGGGTGGGATAGCACCTATGACTGGGTGGGTTGGCTGCCATACGCTGACACGCCAGAAAAAACAGGTGATGCAGGCTGGATTGCGACGGCCAATCAACGTATTCACGCAGCCAGTTACCCGCACTTTATAACCAGCGATTGGGCCACCAGCCATCGGATGCGACGCATTGCTTCTTTAATGACGCAAAGCTCAGTTCACTCTGTACAGACCATGGCTGCGATGCAGCGCGACCAACTGTCGTTGTCGGCGCTTGAGTTGCTGCCTGTGTTGCAACGGGTGACAGTCGAGCATCCGCTGGCAACAAGTGTTAGAAAGTTGCTGGCTGACTTCAAAGGTGACATGACTGTGAACTCGGGTGCGGCGCTCATTTTGTCTGTATGGACTGATGAGCTGACTAAACTCGTGATGCGTCCGCGAATTGGCTCAGATAAATTTGACGCCTTGTACGGCAAACGCCAGTTCAGAGAAGGCTTATTGGGCATATTAGAAAACGACAACACCGACTGGTGCGGTCAAGCAGGGTGTCGCCCTAAGATGCAGCAAGCGCTTGTTCAAACACTCAACAAACTGCAGATCGAATTAGGCGATAACCCCAAGCTATGGCATTGGGGCCAGGTTCACATCGCCACCAGCGCCCACAAACCCTTTGGTCGCGTGCCTGTGTTGTCCAAGTTGTTCAATGTAGAGACCCCTATTGGGGGAGACGGCTATACCGTTAACGTGGGGCGCTACGATCTCACAGGCCCTCAGCCCTTTGCGGCGGTGCATGCACCGTCTTTGCGCACCATTTATGACCTATCGGATTTGTCGAAATCTCAATTTATCTACCAAACGGGGCAAAACGGCAACTTACTGTCTAACCGCTACAGCGACATGAGCAGCGATTGGGCAACTGGGGGGTATCGGCTATTTGGCAGCAACGGCGATACAGCGCAGCACACATTAACGCTGCAGCCCTAGCCAACGAAAAAGGGGGGGGCGTGCCAAC
>CALBWZ010000218.1 GCA_937893415.1 uncultured Comamonadaceae bacterium
ATTTACGGGTCATCAACGAAGACCGTGTTGCCAGTGGTATGGGCTTTGGCACCCATGGACACCGTGACATGGAAATCATGAGTTACGTCATTTCTGGTGAGTTGGCCCACAAGGATGACATGGGTAACGGCACGTCCATCCCCCCAGGCGACGTTCAGCGCTTAAGTGCCGGTACTGGTATTCGCCACAGCGAGTTCAACCATGCACAAGACAGCGAGACCCATTTTTTGCAAATTTGGCTGCTGCCGCACACCGTAGGCATTGCGCCAGGGTATGAGCAAAAGCACTTTTCTGTAGCCGACAAACGCGGCATACTCCGCTTGGTGGCCGATAAAGACGGTCAAGATGGCGCTGTAACCATACACAGCGACGCGCGCGTGTACGCTGGTTTGTTTGATGGCGCTGAGTCTGCCGCTGTGACGTTAGACCCCACACGCAAAGCGTATGTCCAAGTTGTCAAAGGTAGTATTACCGTGGCTGGTCACGCTCTGTCGCAAGGCGATGGCTTGCTGGTTGCTGATGAGTCAAGTTTAAGTTTTGACACAGGCGATGGCGCTGAGGTGTTATTGTTTGATTTGGCTGCATAACGTTTCACGGGTTTTTATGCCCAACTTCTTTGGCTGTTTTAAGTTGTACCGCACATCCTTAAAACTGGCTTGTTTTATTTTTTAAGGACACACCATGACAACATTACACAACACAGGCGCTCTAACTGGGCGCATCCTACTTGCAGCGCTGTTTATACCCGCGGGTATCAGCAAGATTGTTGGGTTTGAGGGCACTGTTGGCTATATTGCCTCTGTGGGTTTGCCACTGGCGACCTTGGCTGCAATCATCGCTGTTGTGGTTGAACTCTTTGCCGGACTGGCCCTGCTGGTAGGTTATCGGATCAAGTTGGCGGCCGTGGTGTTGGCTGTGTTTACCTTGGTGGCCACAGTCCTGTTTCATAATTTTTGGGCCATGCCAGCAGACCAGGCTTATATGCAGCAGTTGATGTTCATGAAAAACATTGCCATTGTTGGTGGCCTGTTGTTGGTTGCAGCACTGGGTGGTGGCACATGGGTTTTAGGGGCCAACGACAAGCCAGCCCATGTTTCAAGCTAAGCCCCAATACACCTTGGTTTTGAATTGTTTTAGCATGACCACAGTTGTGTCGACGCTTGGTTTCCATCGAAAAAGTTATTCATGACTCAAGAGCACGCAGCACCCAGCACACAAGATATTCGCCCTGTAGCCAGGTTGGTGCCCATGCCGCGGCATGCATTTGATGGGTCCACGTTTGCATACATGCTGCGCGTTGAGCCGCAACGTTTAATCGATCCGTTCTTGGGCATTGATGCGTTCAGCATGCCGCAGTCTTATTTTTTGCCCCATCCGCACGGCGGAATGAGTGCCATCACAATGCTGTTTGACGATTCACCAGGCGGCGTGCGAAACCGCGATTCAACAGGTGATGACAGCATCATTGCTGCTGGCGACTTGCATTGGACGCAAGCCGGACGCGGTATTGTTCATGAGGAAACGCCCTCGCAGCTTGGTTCACCAGCATTGGGTTTGCAGATATTTGTGGACATGGCCCCAGAGCACAAGTACCAGCTTGCAGCGGTGTTTAAGGTCAAGAGAAGTGACATGCCGGTCATGCGCACCGCAGATATGACCTTGACGGCCGTGGCTGGTGACTTGCCAGATGGGTCTGGCCACTCACCGATTGGGGACGACGCTCGCTGGTCAACAAAAGTTGCCATGTGGGACATTCGTGTGGCTGCACACAGCAAACTCCGTGTGCCTGTGCCCACTTTGCACAACGTGTTTTTTGTGCTGCGCAGTGGCAGCTTGGTATTTTCAAGCACACATGGTGATCAGGTGGTGGACGAGCCGACTGCTGTTGTCTGGAACCCTGTGGACTTGTCCACCCCGGTTGCGGGCAATGAGGTGGTGTTGCAGGCTGGTGCGGATGGGTTTCACGGTGTGATGTTCCATGGCAAGCCCATAGGCGAGTCTGTTGTGCAGCACGGGCCTTTTACTGGCAACAACCGGCAAGATATTGCCAATTACATGCAGTCGTTTCATGACGGTGACATGGGCACATTAGAGCCCTCGTTTAAACGCGCCTAGTTTTTTTTATATTTTTTAGTTGAATGAT
>CALBWZ010000219.1 GCA_937893415.1 uncultured Comamonadaceae bacterium
GTATAAATAACAACTTTGAGACTCACCATGCCCGCTTTATTACCCGACGTTGACCCCGATGGTTTACTAGAATTTTCGGTGGTCTACACCGATCGATCTCTCAACCACATGTCAAAACGATTTGGTCATGTGATGCGGGATATTGGCGCCATGCTTAAAACTGTATATGGTGCGCACAGCGTAGCCCTGGTGCCAGGTAGTGGCAGCTTCGGCATGGAGTCTGTAGCGCGTCAGTTTGCGCATGAGCAACACGTCATGGTGATTCGCAACGGCTATTTCAGCTACCGCTGGACGCAGATTTTAGATATGGGCCATATCGCTAAAAGCCACACAGTTTTAAAAGCTCGCCCCAGCAGCACTGACTGTCAGGCGCCTTGGTCACCACCCCCCATTGAAGAGGTAGTCGCAAGCATTGCCGCAGAAAAGCCTGGTGTTGTGTTTGCACCGCATGTTGAAACAGCCGCAGGCATGATACTGCCCGATGACTACTTACAAGCTGTCGCCAACGCTGTTCACGCAGTAGGCGGCTTGTTTGTGTTGGACTGCATAGCCTCTGGTGCCATGTGGGTCAACATGGAGGCCACAGGCGTTGACGTGCTGATTAGTGCGCCACAAAAAGGCTGGAGCAGCTCGCCGTGCTGCGCCATGGTAATGCTGAGCAAGCGTGCACGTACCGCCATAGATGCGACCACCAGCACCACCTTTGCCATGGACTTAAAGCGCTGGCTGGGCATCATGGAAACCTACGAAAACGATGGTCACGCCTACCACACCACTATGCCCACCGACGCACTAACAAAGTTGTGCGCCACTATGCAAGAGACCAAAGACTATGGTTTTGCGAAGGTGCGCGAAGAGCAAATAGACTTGGGCGCCAAAGTGCGCACCCTGTTGGAAGACTACGGCTTTAAGTCTGTTGCTGCGCCAGGGTTTCAAGCACCAGGCGTAGTAGTGAGTTTCACCACAGACCCTGGGTTGCAGTCGTCTAAAAAGTTTTTAGACGCTGGCCTGCAAACCGCTGCAGGTGTACCGTTGCAATGCGATGAAGGGCCTGACTTTATGAGCTTTCGAATTGGCTTGTTTGGCCTAGACAAGTGGCACAACAGCGAGCGCGCAGTTGCCTCGATTGCCAAAGCCTTGGCCATAGTGGCGCCGCGCAAAGCAGCCTCGCCAGCCTAGGCCGCTTATCTAAACCACTTGCCCAAGCAAGCGCTGCAGCATCAACCCATAGGTTGGAACTGCAGTTGCTTGCTGGCTTAAAAACCTAAAATCCAGTTCACATCGGCAAGCATAGACCACGGCTATAGGGTCAGAATGGTGCAGCCAGTGGTTTTGCGGGCTTCTAAGTCTCTGTGTGCCTGTGCAACATCTTTCAGTGCGTACCGCTGATCAATGCGAATTGTCACTGCGCCGCTGGTTACCACTTCAAACAAATCATCCGCCATTGCTTGCGTGGCCTCGCGGCTGCTGATGTGCGTGAACAATGTTTGACGTGTGAGGTACAAAGAACCTTTGGGACCTAAAATACCAGGCGCTACAGGGTCGACTGGGCCTGAGGCATTGCCAAAACTGGCCATCAAACCAAACGGACGTAAACAGTCTAGTGAGCCTGCAAACGTGTCTTTGCCCACTGAGTCGTACACAGCTTTCACACCTTTGCCGCCGGTTATCTCTTTAACACGTGCCACAAAATCGTCTGTGCGGTAGTTGATGGTGTGTGCCGCACCATGTGCTTTGGCCAACGCGCATTTCTCATCCGAACCAGCCGTGCCAATCAGTTGCAGGCCCAAGTGCTTGGCCCATTGGCAAGCAATCAACCCCACACCGCCGGCTGCGGCATGAAACAACACAAAGTCACCCGATTGCAGGCCGCCAACTGGCAGGGTTTTCTTGAGCAAGTACTGAGCAGTCAAGCCCTTAAGCATCATGGCCGCCCCAGTCTCAAAGCTGATGGCGTCGGGCAGCACACACACGTTCATGCCTGGCATGACACGCAGTTCGGCATACGCGCCTGGAGGTTGTGAGGCATAAGCGACTCGGTCGCCGACTGACAAATGAGAAACCCCCTCGCCCACAGCTTCCACCACACCAGCGCCTTCCATGCCCAAACCGGCGGGCAAGGTGGCTGGGTATAAGCCTGTGCGAAAGTACACATCGATGTAGTTCAAACCAACCGCGTGGTGGCGTATAAGCACCTCGCCCGCGCCAGGTGTACCAACCTCTACCTCAACCCACTTGAGTTGATCGGGGCCACCAGGCTGTGAAAATTGAATGGCATTGCATCGCATGGGGAATGTCCTTGTTGTTTATATCAATCACTGCGTCGCTGTCAGTGCATGGGGGCTCCATGGTGACACAAAAGAGCGCGCCATGCAGTCGCCCAAGTCAGCGCCTAGCTTGGGGTCTGACATCGGGCATTTGCAGGTTACAGTTGCCGCATGTTTTATCAGCGACAACTTATCCTATGACCGTGCACCAGCAGTCCGATTACACCGCCCACACCTTGTCTCTCAGAGCTGCGGTCTTCCTCACCATACCCCCTGTGCTGTGGGCTGGTAACGCGATTGTTGGGCGTTTGGTGGCTGATATGGTTCCTCCCATGACGTTGAACCTTTTGCGGTGGGCTATTGCGTTCTTACTGATGGCGCCATTTGCGCTGGGATTTTGGAAACAGCGTCATGTCTTGCTAGCTGCGTGGCCACGTCTCGCGTTGCTTGGTTTCTTTGGTATGGGCTGCTACAACTCGTTTCAATACTTGGCGTTAAAAACCTCAACAGCTATGAATGTCACGCTGGTAGCCGCCAGCATGCCTGTATGGGTGCTGGTGATAGGCAGTCTGTTCTTTGGCCAGCGTGTGGCAGGCAAGGCTTGGGCCGGTGCAGCTTTGTCACTGACTGGCGTTTTGATTGTCTTGCTGCGCGGTGACCTCACACAAATTAGCAACCTGCAACTGGCGGCTGGTGACGGCTGGATGATATTGGCGACTTGGGCTTGGGCCACTTACAGCTGGTTGCTGTCAAGCCCGTCACCTGCACAAGCGCAGCTCAAAACGAACTGGACCACTTACTTGATGGCGCAAATGTTGTTTGGCGTGGTTTGGTCCGGTCTGTTTACCAGCGTGGAATGGGTCTGGCCGGCCATGCAAGGTAGCGCAGCGCCTTCAGTGACATGGGGCCTGCCACTGTTTGCTGCGCTGGCCTATGTAGCTGTTGGCCCTGCACTGATTGCCTACCGCTGTTGGGGCGCTGGGATTGCTATTGCTGGCGCCGCCACAGCTGGATTTTTTGCCAATCTCACACCGCTGTTTGCCGCCGTGCTGTCAACCCTGTTTTTGGGGGAAGCACCGCACGGCTACCACGGCATTGCGTTTGCACTAATTGTTGGCGGCATTGTGGTCTCCAACCGCAAATTCAAACCTTAAAACGTACCTGAGTAAGCGCCCCCATCGGCCAAGATATTTTGCCCATTGATGAAGCCCGCATGCTGGCTGCATAAAAATGCGCAAATAGCACCAAACTCATCGGCAGTGCCAAAACGCTTGGCAGGAATAGTCTGGCGGCGCAGATCCATGATGGCCTCAACAGACTTGTCGGCTTTTTTGGCAACACCGGCCATGGTTTGCTTGAGGCGATCGGTCTCAAATGCACCAGGCAGCAAGTTGTTAATGGTGACGCCTTGCGCCGCCAACTCGCTGCGAGCCACACCTGCTACGAATCCGGTCAAGCCACTGCGCGCACCGTTTGACAAGCCCAGTATGTCAATAGGCGCTTTGACAGCCCCGCTGGTAATGTTGATGATGCGGCCAAATCCGCGCGAGGCCATCGCATCTACAGTGGCTTTGATGAACTCGATAGGCGTGAGCATGTTGGCGTCTATGGCGGCCATCCATTGCTCACGCTCCCAATCTCTAAAGTCGCCAGGCGGGGGCCCGCCAGCGTTGGTCACAACAATGTCGAAGTCTTTGCCTGGGCCGCCGACTGCATGCCAAATGGCATCGCGCCCAGCTGGCGTGGTAACGTCGCTGGCGACACCGACAACAGTGGCCTCACCACCCAATGCCTTGAGTTTGGCAACCGCATCGTACAAGGGCAGCTCTGTGCGTGCCGCAACCACCACGTTGCAACCCGCTTGCACCAAATGTGCGGCGCAGCCAAAACCTAAACCCTTGCTGGCACCACATACCAACGCCCACTTACCTGTTAGACCTAAATCCATTGCTTGCTCCTTACGTTTTAAATTAAAGACTGTTGTGCTTAATCGACTCTTTTGATTCTACTTGCCCAAAAAACACCCAACAGCACCAACACAGTGCCCACACCAACCCACATGTTCAATGGCTCATCCAAAAAATAAGCCCCCATGAGCAGGGTTGACATAGGACCAATCATGCCAAATTGCGACGCCAAGCCAGCCCCAATGCGTTCAATGCTCATCATCACCAACAACACAGGCACCACGGTGCACAACACAGCATTGAAGACCGACAGGTTGATGACCTCTGGAGCAACATTGGCTGCGCTCATAGGTCTCAGCAACACGAATTGGGCGATACACAACACGCAAGCCACGGTGGTTGCCAATCCAACCAACCGCAAGCTACCCAACTGTTTGACAAACTCACCGCTGAAAATTAAATACACCGCGTAGCTCAGAGCTGCACCAAAAACCAATACCCCCCCAATGGCCGTGGCCGAGCCCTCAAAGCTGGCCTCATGACCAAACACCAACAACACACCGGAGTAGCTGACAGCTATCGCCAAGGCTTGACGCGAACCAATGCGTCGACCGTACAACATCCAACCCAGCATCAAGACCAAGGTGGGATTGAGGTACAAAATAAGCCGCTCTAGGCTGGCACTGATGTATTGCAGACCCAAAAAATCTAAGTGACTGGCCAAGTAATAACCTGAAAAGCCCAGGCCGAACACAGCCACCCACTGGCGCTGGGTCAACGCCGGCTTGCCGCGTCCAGCCCACCAAGCCATCAGAACGAAGAATGGCAAAGAAAAAAGCATACGGTACATCAACAAGGTAACTGCATCGACACCGTAGCGATAAGCCAGCTTGGCGATGATAGCTTTGCCGCTGAAAGCCACGGCACCCAATGCGGCCATGACAAAGCCAGGCCACATACGTGCATGGATTGAAATTGATTCAGTAGACACAGCTTAAGACCCGCGGGTCAGTGGATTTCAAACAATTGCTATTGTGACAATACATTAGCGCAGTGGCAGTCCCGCACAAGGCTTGAGTCAAGCCGTCAACAAAAAAAGCCCTTGGCATTGAACCAAGGGCTTTTTAATATTTTGGGGTGACTGATGGGGCTCGAACCCACGACAACCAGAATCACAATCTGGGACTCTACCAACTGAGCTACAGCCACCGCATAAGTGAAAATTATAGCACTGTGCCGTGCACTTTCTTAAGCCTCGGGCGCAAACTCAAGGGGCTTTGGCACCAAGATTTTTGCTTTGTACTTGGACTTTAGACTTTGCAAATATGCGTTGAGCTCAGCGCCACTCCATGCTTGGCTAAATTGCTGGGTCTCGCTGGTAGATTGGGCTGGCTCAACGCTATCCCGGGCTGTCACGGCCAGCACCTTGATCACAACAAAGGCTTGCTCGCCCAAGTCAACGCTGGTGTAAGCCGGCAATCTGTCAGCAGGTGCTCGCAAAGCTGCAGCTACTAAATTGGGCGCCATCACACCGCCTTGATCGCGAGATACAGTGACCTTATCGGCAAAGCCAGTCTTGACGCTGCCACCTACTTGCCAAATTTTCAAGGCTGCTTGTCCTGCCTCACGGGCAAGCTCACCGCTGCGCTTGGCCACCAGCATGGCCTTCACGTCAGCGCTCACATCCGCAAATGCCTTGGTATGCGCGGGCATGTGTTTGACAACGCGGGCAGATACCAAACGTTGACCACCAATATCAACAGCCGCCGTGTTGAGCTTGCGCTCGATAGCTTCTGCTGAAAACAGTGGGGTGATGAGTTGCGGACTGGCCAATATGCTGCTGGGCACTTGATTGGTACGCGTCACATTGTTTGCAGTCTGCAAGGTCAAGCCCAGGGCTTTGGCCGCAGGCTCTAGGCTGTCGGCTTGCTCATACACCAAGTTGCTGAAACGCTCTGCAGCTTCAGCAAACTGCTTGCGTGCGGCTTCAGTGCGCAAATTGCGCTCTAATTCTGGGCGCATGTCAGCGAAAGACTTGACTGCAGAAGCCTTGATATCTGTCAGCTTGATGATGTGCAAGCCAAAGTCTGAACGCACCACATCAGAAATGCCGTTGCTGTTCAGCGCAAAGACAGCATCTTCAAAAGGCTTGACCATCGCACCTCTGCCAAAAAAGCCTAGATCTCCGCCGTTTTGGGCAGAGCCGGGATCTTTGGAGCTTGCTTTGGCGACATCGGCAAACGTATCGGGATTGCCACGGACCTGCGCCAACAGCGTTTGCGCCTGCGTGGTGGCAACGCGCACTGCTGCGTCATCAGCACCCGCATCTAAAGGCAGCAAAATGTGACTGGCACGGCGTTCCTCTGGACCCGCCAACCTGTCTTTGTTTTGCTCGTAATAGGCTTGCAACTCGGCTTCGTTGACAGTAACTTGCTTGGCCAATTCCGCTTGGTCGAGCACCACATACTGAACATCCATGGCTTGCGCCGCTTGAAACTGCGAAGGGTTGGCGTCGAAGTAGGCTTGCACATCAGATTGTTCAATTTGCACACTGGCTGTGAAATCCGAGGCGTTGAAACGTGCAACTTGAACATCACGGCGTTCAAAGTAAGCATTTAACGTGGCTTGTGCAGCCGCTTTTGACACCACGCCAGTTGTTTCTACGCCGCTTGTAAGTTGTTGCTGCGCCAAAGTGTAAGCAATTTGTGCGGCGTATTGGTCAGAGTTCATGCCGCGCGCTGCGAGCTCTTGCTCAACGTCGGCCACATTGAGTGCACCGCTTGCATCACGTCGTGCATTCAGCCACTCGTCTTGACGCAGGGCGGTGGCGACAGCAGTATCCCCAGCCATGAGGTGCTGGTCTTGTGTGGCTTTGGTGATCACAGCCTCTTGCAACAAACGCTCGAGGGTTGCGTAGCGTGCTTGCGGTGAGTCTAGAAGCTTGACGTTGAGTTGAGGCATGGCTTGCCTGAGTCTGTCGATTTCGCTGCTGTGGGCGCGGTCCCATTGCTCTTGGGTAATACTGGCGCCTGTCAGCTCAGCAACTGCCTGACTGCGTTGGTTGAAACTGGTGTAACCGCTGACGCCAACAAATACAAAGGCAACGACCAGCAGGGCCAACAGAAAAATCATGACGCTCTTGGTTTGCCGAATGGCTTCAAACATGTTCAAACTTCCTATGACTAACTGCAAACACGCCGCAGAAATGAAAAAGGCGAACAGTATTGTTCGCCTTTTAAGTGGGGTGGTGGGTGCTGACGGGCTCGAACCGCCGACCTACGCCTTGTAAGGGCGCCGCTCTACCAACTGAGCTAAGCACCCCACTCCGGAAACACTCTGGGCTTACTTGCCGCCGTTGAGCGCATCCTTCAAACCTTTTCCTGGACGGAACTTAGGCACTTTTGCTGCCTTGATCTTTATTGTATCGCCTGTGCGTGGGTTGCGTCCAAGACGCGCTGCACGCTTGCCAACAGCGAAAGTACCAAAACCCACTAAAGAAACAGTACCACCTTTTTTCAAGGTCTTACGTACGGCGTCCATCATGGCTTCTAGCGAACGCGCTGCAGAAGCTTTGGATGTATCGGCGTTTTTAGCAATATGCTCAATCAATTCGGTCTTATTCACATTAACTCCTAGATGAATGATTTCTGCAGGGAAAGCAGAATTGTAGCGATTATCTGATGCGCTTTTGTCATGGCCTGAAAAAAATTACATGGGCATGTCTAAAGCAGAAACGATTAGAACCAATTGCGCAGGCAGTTGTCAACAATATAAGTCTTATGCAAACCCTTATTTCAAGCACTTTACAACACTTAAAAAATAAATTTCTCAACAACTAACTACAGTTCAGTCTAACCGTTTATTTGGTCATTTCTGAATGCCTCCCGGCCTCACCATAGCAACGCCCAGCACGGTGACAGCCATGCCCAAAACAGTGACCGCGGTAAGGACCTCATCAAACATCAACCACGCTAAGACCGCCGCGCAAGGGGGTACCAAGTAAATCAGAG
>CALBWZ010000220.1 GCA_937893415.1 uncultured Comamonadaceae bacterium
CTACCAACGTGAAGCCTTTATCAGCTGCACCCCAAGCCGTGAAGGCGTGACCAGTAGAAATTTGGCAGCTCCAGCCAGCCGGACAGTTGTAAACAGCACCTTTGGTCTTGTCCTCCGGAGCTGGGAACAGCTCAGGATGCTTCAAGGCATCGGCGATTGTTTTGATATTTGGGTTGGCATCAGCGACATACTTTGGAATCCACCAGCCTTCAACGCCACCGTCAGATAGGACTTCTGCAGCAACGTGCAAACGACCTTCGTCAGTAGCGAGCTTAAGTGGCTCGCGCACAGAGTTAATCCAGGCCTCAGGGGCTATATCAGGCTGGCCTTTTTCCATCATGGCAGTCAGTGTCGGCATTGTGTCGCCTGGCACAAGCTCGGCATCACAGCCGTAACCTTTGCTCAGAACGAATTTGTCGATGGATGCAATAACCTCGGCAGATTGCCAGTTCATATTGGCAATGGTGACATTGCCACAAGTTGCTTCAGCTGTTTCTACAGCTTTCTCTTCAACTTGTGCTTCTTCTTTTTTTCCACAGGAAGCAAGCGTAGCGGCAACTATCGTGAGCGCCAGTACCAGTTTGCGTTGGTTGGTCATTAATTTATTCTCCAAGACGTTAAACGGTGATCCGGAGAGCCACGTACACGGACCCTCTCGGAGCGAAAGCGACCCGACGACCTGAAGGTAAAAAGAGAACGACAAACCAGCCGTTCAACCAACAGGACGTTGAGTTGAACTTACCCTCTTAATATAGCAGACTATCTAATTTCGACGTCCTATCTGTCTTATTCCATATAAAGAAGTTTGGTATTAACCATAAATAGCTACTTAATTAAATAATTTACCCGTCAGCGGCCCCAGTTAAGGCCTACAAACTAGACCGTCACAAGGCTTTACAGCTTGAGAGACAATAAAGGTTATGGCATTTCAAAAAGAAGCTCCTTACACGCATGGTCAAGCGGCCAAAACCGCCGTTTTATGGTGCAATTTAGGTACACCGGAAGCACCAACGGCACCCGCGCTCAGACGCTATTTGGCTGAGTTTTTAGCAGACCACCGCGTGGTCGAAATTCCAAAGGTCATTTGGCTGCTGATTTTGCACGGCATCATTTTGCGGATTCGACCCAAGAAATCTGCTGCCAAGTACGCCAGTATTTGGTCGCCTGAAGGTTCCCCGCTCAAAGTCGGTACCGAAGCCCAGGCCAAAGCCTTAGAAGTTCAGCTGCGTGCGCAAGGCCATGATGTGGCAGTGCACATGGTGATGCGCTACGGCCAGCCAAATATGGCGTCGATCATGAACCAGCTCAAACTGCAAGGCGTCACCCGCGTATTGCTGATGACGGCTTACCCCCAGTACAGCGGCACCACAACAGCCAGTGTGTTTGATGCCTTTTATAAATGGGCCTTAAACATTCGCTGGATTCCCGAGTTGCGCTTCGTCAACCAATACCACGACCACCCCGCATACATTGCTGCTTTGACTCATAAGGTCAAAGCCTATTGGGCCGCCAACGGCCAAGCTGAGCAACTGGTCATGACATTTCACGGTGTACCAGAGCGCACGTTGTTGCTGGGCGACCCCTACCATTGCCAGTGCCACAAGACTGCCAGGTTGCTGGGCGAGGCGTTAGGTTTAAGCAAAGAACAATACAAGGTAACTTTCCAATCACGTTTTGGCAAAGCCAAATGGATTGAGCCCTATACAGAGCCCACGCTTATCAACATGGCTACTAACGGCGTCAAGAGCGTGGACATCATCTGCCCAGGTTTCACCAGCGACTGCTTGGAGACGCTGGAAGAAATAAAAGATGAGGCCAGGGAAGCCTTTATGCACGCTGGAGGCGAAGCGTTTAATTACATCGATTGTTTGAACGATGACGCACAGTGGATTGAGGGCTTAGGCCTGATAACAGCTGCGCATTTGCAGGGCTGGCCCACTCGCACACTGTCGGCCACGCAAGCTGCTGAATTGGATGCCGCCTCACACGCCACAAACACCGCAGCCCTGACCATGGGCGCCAAGCAATAACCGCATGGCCAAGGCCAAACCAGCCCCAGCCAAGGTTGCAGTCACCAACAGCGACGCCAAATGTCGCATCGACAAATGGCTCTGGGCTGCGCGTTTTTTTAAGACACGTGCACTGGCTACAGACGCGGCCAATAAAGGCCACGTCAAACTAAACGGGGCGCTAAGCAAACCCTCGCGTGAGGTGAGAATTGGCGACCAGGTTGAACTGGTGGTTCAACGCAGCACGTGGACCGTCAACGTGTTGGGCTTGAGTAGCATACGGGGCAGTGCGCCTATTGCCCAAGCTTTGTATGCGGAGACAACCGCGTCCAAGACGACACGGGAAGCCGCAGCAGCGGCAATGCGCTTGGCACCAGAGCCTGCACAAACCATTTCACAAGGGCGCCCCACCAAGCGCGACAGGCGCGACTTGCAAAAAACCACAGGGACAGACTCAGGTTGGGGCGACCGATGGAGCGCCGGTTTGGACGATTGAAACCTCAACCCAAGTTGCCGCGCCA
>CALBWZ010000221.1 GCA_937893415.1 uncultured Comamonadaceae bacterium
ACTGACTTGTATGTGGCTACACAATAGAGCGTCAGCCAGGCACCATCGCGGTATTGGTTTTTTCTATTTTTTAAAAGCAGTTTCAACTTTGCAAGTTCATTCACATGAGTTATTGAGGCAGTGCTGGCTGGATTGGTTGGCCCAACAGTGCGATCAAGCCGTGGTCAATTTGTTTGGCTATCATGCGGTTCAGTTGGGCATGCTGGAGCTTGACGGCTTGCGGGTCAATCGCATCCCGCATCAGTGGTTGGCCGATGTGGACAGCTATGGCGGCGGCTGGCGCTCGTTGCGCCATCCAATTGAGTCGGTTGAGCCAAATGAGTCACAGTCATGTCGAGCCGTCGACCTCGAGTGCGATAGCCATGCGCTGCCTTTCGAATCAGCAAGTTTAGATTTGGTGTTGATGCCGCACACATTAGAGCGCGCTGCAGACCCCCACGCCACACTGCGAGAAGTGGCTCGAGTGCTCATGCCTGAAGGCCATGTGGTGATTGCGGGCTTGAATCCGTTGAGCCTATGGTCATTGCGCCAAAGCCGTTTTGATTTGGCGCACCGCCTTGGCATTCAACGTGGCGTGGCGCATGCACCTTTTGATGTGGCTGCTAAGCAGTGGATTGGTTTATGGCGCTTGCGTGACTGGCTCAAACTGTTGGGTTTTGAGGTGCAGTTGGTCAATACAGGCATGTTCCGTCCTGGCCTGTCCTCTCCCATTTGGACGCAGCGCCTGGCCTCTATGGATACGCACGGTGCCAAGTGGTGGCCTGTCGCGGGTGCCGTTTACACGCTGGTTGCCGTCAAGAAAGTCAAAGGTATGCGTGTGATGGGGCCAACTTGGAGTCGTAAGCGCGTGAGAGGACGGGCACCAACCAAACAACCGGCTCGCGTAATGAACGAGAATAGCAACTCATGAATGACATCACCATATACACAGACGGCGCTTGCAAAGGCAACCCTGGCCCTGGCGGCTGGGGGGTATTTTTTCAAAGCGCAGGTACCGAAAAAGAACTGTTTGGTGGCGAACCCAACACCACCAACAACCGCATGGAAATGATGGCGGTCATCGAGGCCTTGCGGTCACTGAAGCGCCCTTGTAAAGTGACGCTCTACCTCGACAGCGAGTACGTGCGCAAAGGCATCACAGAGTGGGTCAAGGGTTGGAAAGCCCGAGGCTGGAAAACAGCGGCTAAACAGCCTGTTAAAAACGTCGATCTGTGGCTAATATTGGACGAACTGGTTTGCAATACAGAACACGAGTTGACTTGGTGCTGGGTGAAGGGCCACGCAGGCAACCCAGGCAACGAACGCGCCGATATGCTGGCCAACAAGGGCGTATTGAGCATTTAAACAGCGGAGATTCAAGCAGCTACAAGGCGTCACTTTGGCAAATGACTGCGGCACACGCCGCTGCATCAACCCCCTATGTAGCTCATCTCAATACGTTGCTTGGCGTTGCCAGCGGGTAACACCCCGGCTTGACGCAGCGCCGAGTACTGGTCTGAGCGGCCTTGCCACAGGTGGGCGAGGTGGTGAGCCAGCGTGTCAATGTCTTCTTTTGAGGTGTCACGGACAAGGTCTCGTATATTCGCCCCATCGGTTGCAAAAAGACAGCTGAACAGTCGCCCGTCGGTCGACAGCCGAGCACGGTTGCAGTCGCCGCAAAAGGCCTGTGTCACGCTGGATATAAAACCCACCTCACCTAAATTAGGGTCTAGGTCACCACGGTCATTTAAATACCCATAACGCTTGGCTGTCTCACCCACACTTTTTGCAGGTAATGCTTTCAGCTTCCAACGCGTTTGCAACAACGCTAGAACTTCTGAGCTTGGCAAAACCTCGTCCATACGCCAGCCGTTGCTCGCGCCCACATCCATGTACTCAATAAAGCGCAAAGCTACGCCCGAGCCTCGAAAGTGCGCCGCCATAGGCAAAATTTGGCCTTCGTTGGTGCCACGTTTGACAACCATGTTGACCTTGATGTCCTCAAAGCCAACTGCAAGCGCTGTATCGATGCCTTGAAGTACGTCGGATACGGGGAAGTCCATGTCATTCATCTGCCTAAATATGGCATCGTCCATCGCATCTAAACTTATAGTCAAGCGCGTAAGCCCGGCATCTTTGAGACTTTGAGCTTTTCGTTTCAGCAAGCTTGCATTGGTCGTCAATGTCAAATCAAGTGGTTCGTCATGAGTGGTTCGCAGTTCACTCAGTTGGGCAATTAAAATTTCCAGGTTTTTACG
>CALBWZ010000222.1 GCA_937893415.1 uncultured Comamonadaceae bacterium
AGTTCGCGCCCGGGTCACAGGGATTGTGGCGCGACATTTGTTTCAAGAAGGCAGCAGTGTGCAGGCTGGCCAGGCTTTGTTTCAAATTGATGCAGCTCCTTATGAGGCCGCTGTACAAAGCGCACAAGCGTCATTGGCCAAATCCGAGGTCACATTAAGCGCCGCCGCTCTGGCGCAGCGTAACAAGGCCCTGACAGCGCAAAACTTTATCAGCGAGCAAGCTTACCTTGACGCGTTGGCCAAAGAACGCATGGCACAAGCTGATGTGGTTGCAGCTCAAGCCGGCGTGCGAATGGCTGGGTTGTCGCTGAGTCATGCCAAAGTTGTGGCACCCATAGCTGGTCAGATTGGCCGGTCATTGGTCAGCGAAGGTGCATTGGTTAGCCAGAACGAGGCGACCCAGTTGGCCGTTATTCATCAAATGAATCCAATGTATGTGGATTTTATGCAGTCAGCATCGCAAGCCATGCATTTACAAATGTCGCCGGCTAACGTTGCGCTGAAAGCACAAGGCGGCGGAAACACCACCGTGCGGATTCTTTTGGCAGACGGCACAGCGTACGCCCATAGCGGTAAGCTTTTGTTTTCAGATTCAACGGTTGACCCAGCCACTGGGCAAGTGATGCTGCGCGCGTCGGTGCCAAACCCCGACGGCACGTTGCTGTCAGGGTTGTACGTGCGAGTCCGCCTGCAGCAGGAAACTGTCAGCAATGCAACATTGCTGCCCAAGCAAGCCGTGACACGCTCTGCCCAAGGCGACACTGTCATGGTGGTGGACGCGCAGGGCAAGGTTGCGCAAAGAACAGTGACAGTGGCCGCGCAGCAGTCTGGTCAGTGGGTGATTCTTGCAGGCCTGTCGGCTGGTGAGCAAGTCATGGTCGATGGTTTTCAAAAGCTAAGAGGTGGCGGTCCCGTCGAGCCTGTTGCGTGGTCGTCACCTGGGTCTGCACCCAACGGCGGACTGGCCAAGCCAGTTGATTCAGCACAGACCAAGTAACGGACGCACAGCATGGCTACATTCTTCATTGACCGTCCAATTTTTGCGTGGGTGATTGCCCTGTTTATTATGGTGATGGGAGCCGTTTCTATCACGCAGTTGCCCATTGCGCAGTACCCGCCCGTGGCGCCACCCGCCATTTCTATCACTGCCAATTACCCAGGCGCCTCAGCCCAGACGCTTGAAGACAGCGTGTTGTCGGTGATTGAGCAGGAAATGAATGGCTCACCGGGTTTGATCTACATGGAGTCTGTGGCGCAGGCCAACGGCTCCGGAAGCATTGTGTTGAGTTTTGAGCCGGGTACCAATGCTGATTTGGCCCAGGTAGACGTTCAAAACCGCTTGGCACGTGCCACTCCCAGACTGCCTTCGACCGTCATACAACAAGGCGTCAGGGTTGACAAAGCGCGAAGCAACTTTTTGTTATTTACAATGTTGTCGTCTGACGATCCAGCCTGGGACCCTGTGGCGCTGGGTGACTTTGCCTCCCGCAGCATCGTGCCGGAAATACAGCGTTTGCCGGGTGTTGGGACTGTGCAGTTGTTTGGCACTGAACGGGCCATGCGCGTGTGGATAGATCCAGCCAAATTGCTGGGGTTTAACCTCAGTGCCGCCCAGGTAATCTCGGCAATTCGCTCACAAAACGTGCAGGTTTCCGCAGGCGTAATTGGCAGCCTACCCAATGTACCGGGACAAGGGGTATCGGCCAGTGTCGTTGTGAATGGACAACTTGGCAGTGTCAACGAATTTGGCAATGTCATATTGCGCGCCAATACGGATGGTGCAACAGTCAGATTAAGGGACGTTGCCCGTATCGAGATGGGTGCCCAGGCCTACGCGACATCAGCGCGTTTAAATGGCATACCAGCTGTTGGCATCGGCGTGCAGTTGTCGCTCAGCGGCAACGCACTTGAGACGGCTGACGCTGTGCGGGCTCGTATGACAGAGCTCGAAGGGTTTTTCCCTCAAGGGATGAGTTGGGCTATTCCTTACGACAGTTCGCGCTTTATTCGCATCTCCATCAAAGAAGTCGCTAAAACATTGGCAGAGGCCGTGTTGCTGGTGTTTTTGGTGATGTTTTTGTTTTTACAAAATTGGCGTTATACCGTTATTCCAACCATTGTTGTCCCAGTGGCTTTGTTGGGCACATTTGCAGCCCTATTGGCTATGGGGTTCTCTATCAACGTGTTGACCATGTTTGGCATGGTATTGGTCATTGGCATCGTGGTGGACGACGCCATTGTGGTGGTGGAAAACGTCGAACGCATCATGA
>CALBWZ010000223.1 GCA_937893415.1 uncultured Comamonadaceae bacterium
CTCGTGTTGTTTGTAAATCTTCCACGTCAACAATGTCATCATTGGCAGCTCTAGGTTGTGCCGCTTCCGGCCCTTGTTTTGGAAATGGGCTGGCACCGTTTTCACCCCTCTTGCTGGCTCGCCACACAGCGCCTTGGGTTTGACGAAACCGGCTCCACACCACCGTGATCGGGTGTCTTTGCCCCGTAATGAGTGACCACAGAAAACTCAGTACCAGCGCAAACATGGCCACAACGACCAAGCCCGCCACGAATATCAGACCTGTCACCATCAGCACCAAGCGAAATAAAATACCAATTAGGCTGTTGATTAATTGCATAAGAGGACTTCTTGGCTGACCCTGCATACGGTCAACGCTTCTTTCATTTCATGTTGTAGTTTGGCTACACATGTTGCACCAAACAGTATTAATTAAAGCCGTGGCAGCTGATGAACTGGCATTGACTGCCACTTGCAACCCATGCTCAGGTTTATAGTTTGGACTTTTTGTGTGCTGTGACCGGCCTGACTTGTGCAGGCGGTGTGCGCGAACTGTAACGTGTCAACGCATCAACTTGTGCAACCCCCACCTGCGCCCTCGGATTGGCGTATACGTGCGTTGCAAGCCACGCGCATTCCTCATCTAGTGCTGATTCACTTGCCAACCGTGTATGCCACACGCGTTGAACGCTGTCCCAGCGGTAGCCTCTGGCCTTCAGCAGGTCCTTGGCGTCAAATGGTGCGCCCGTGGCTTGTAACTTGTACTGCGGTGCTTCTACAGCCTCCAGCAATAGCTTCCAACCTGTTTTTCCTGTTTCACCCACTTGCTGACCCATAACAGCAGCCAAAGCATGACAGTCCATATCGGCTCTGTGCGCATCGTAAAACCAACCGTAATGTGCCGCTAACGACTCTAATTTTGCCGATCCAACACCGTGCTTTTTCCACGGTATGTCTGCAAATGAGCATGCCCACGCCAAATCTGCAAAATATGCCAAGCGCTGCTCAACGAATGGCCTGTCAAACGCGGCGTTGTGAGCCACCACCCATTGCACGCCTTCCATAATCTTGCTGATGGCGGCTTCATCTAATGCCTGTCCAGCCACCATTTCATTGGTGATACCAGTCAGCAGTTGCACCTCTTTTGGTATGGCTCGCCCGGGATCTTGAAACCCGTCAAACACCAGCACATCGCCAATGGGTAGACCGGTAGATGTGTCAATATCCATGACCACCACTGCCAGCTCAATGATGACATCGGTGGCAGCAGATAAGCCTGTTGTCTCTGTATCCAATACCGCCACGCGCTGCACGTTGGCTTGTTGTGTCTGCGCCACTGGGCGGAAATGCAGTGCGGGTACCAGTCGCTTGATGACCCGGTAATTTGGGTCTGCATCTAACAACTTGGCCATATCGGCGACAGACAAGTCAGCCCCCGCCTCGCTTACTTGTTTTAATTCAGCCATTGCATAGGGGGGTGAGCTCATACGCTCAGTTGTTGTGCCCAGCTTGTCTTGTGACACCCCTCTACTGTCTGTTTGAATGATTTTTTTAGGCCCTTTTAAGTTGTCTGCAACTTCCGGCAACCCTAAATCTAAGCCCATTTGTGGTTTATCCGACATTGACGACCTTTACTTCAGCATCCAAACCTAGCGCTTGCACGTATTCAAAACGTGCACGCACAACACCATCAACCACCACTGTTTCAACAAACATATCAGCAGGCCTCACCCACAAGCCGCGTTGTCCGTACAAGGCTTGGTACAAGACCATGGCCTCTAGGGTCTCGCTGTGTCTAACCACTTCCAGCACGTTGTATTCACCACCTTTGTAGTGGCGGTACAAACCAGGACAAACCTCAGGCAGTGACTTGAGGTCTGAATCCGTTGGCGTTTCAGAGTTAGGTTGCATCCCCACAGTGTAAAGCGCCCAAGCAGACACGCCCGCAAAGCCACCCATTGTCTTGCGTGCTGTACGAATA
>CALBWZ010000224.1 GCA_937893415.1 uncultured Comamonadaceae bacterium
CATGAAGTACCAACATTTTGTTGGTATATCTGTTGGTACATGCTGTAGGCTCGCTAAAAAGTCCATCAGATACCAACAATCGGAGGACGAAATGGCACTGAACGCGACCTTTGTAGCAAGCATCAAACATAGCGGAAAAGCATCTGGCAACAAGCACAGCGACGGGCATGGGTTGTACTTGCATGTCACTACGACCGGCAAATATTGGCGAATGGGCTACCGTTTTGATGGGAAGCAAAAAACGCTGGCTTTAGGGGTGTACCCAGCCACATCGCTGGCAAATGCACGGGATGGCCGAACAAAAGCGCGTAGCCTGTTAGCTGAAGGCGTAGACCCCAGTTTGGCTAAACGCTTGGAAAAAGTGGCAAAGAAGCAGGCTGGCGGGAACACCTTTGAAGCTATCGCTTTGGAATGGCACTGTACAAAAGTTAGCGGGTGGTCAATCACGCACGCAGAGACCACCATGGAGCGCATGAAGAAAAATGTCTTGCCATGGATAGGTAAGCGCCCACTTACTTCCATTGAAGCGCCTGAGGTGCTGTCAACACTTCGACGTATTGAATCTCGTGGGGCAATAGACACAACTCACCGGGTTAAATCAATCATCAGCAACGTGTTTAGGTATGCCATTGCTACAGGCAGGGCAGTACGAAATCCAGCGTCTGATGTTGGCGTTGCACTTAAGACCACCGTCAAAGGTCATCACCCGGCAATCACTGAACCAAAGCGTTTTGCTCAAATGCTGCGCGATATTGACGTTTACTCAGGCAGCATCATCACGAGGGCCGCACTAAAGATTCATGCTCTTACTTTTCAACGACCCAACGAAGTAAGTGACATGGAATGGTCTGAGGTTGACCTTGAAGCCGGTGTGTGGGTTATCCCAGCAGTGCGTATGAAAGGTAACCTAGAGCGCAAAAAACATGGGGCTAAGCACACCGTTCCACTGTCTACACAAGCGGTTGCAGTACTAAAAGACTTATACCCACTTACAGGACATAGCATAAAGGTCTTTCCTAGCGAACGCGGTCAAGGCCGTTCAATCAGCGAGAACACTGCACGCCAAGCGCTGCGTAGTATGGGTTACCTTGACCATGTACCCCATGGGTTTAGAGCTAGCGCCAGAACGCTTATTCGTGAAGCCTTGCACTACGACACCGAAGTGATAGAACGGCAGCTATCTCATGGAAGTGACGAAGAGCTTGGGGGGGCTTACGACAGAACGCAGTTCATGCTCGAACGAGCAAAGATGATGCAGTCATGGAGTGACTATTTAGACGAACTGCGCACTGGTGCCAAAGTGATTCCACTGCGAGGTGTTGCATGACTGGAAAACGGTTGGTTCTCATTAGTAAATCTAGCGGGAAAATCGCTTCGAGAAAAGATCAAGCTGAAAAAGCGATTGTTCTAAAGGCTGTTCAACTAAGTTATGGCGCTCAAGCTGGTGGAATCCCTGCAATGCTACTACCGCGGTCACAAAAAGAACAAGATGAGATCACCTCTATGGGCGCCATTTACGATGTCTCTGTAGTCAAGACACGTCCCGGAAAAAAGAGTGGCACTAGCGACCGAAAAGCACTACGCGAGGCGCTCAAAAACGACGACTTGATATGTCAACTAGCCGTTCAATTTGGCAAATATGTTGGAAACAAATCGTTACCTCATTCAACTTCAAAAAAAGCGTTCATTCATTGGTTAAACGTTGAGCTGAAAGATAAAAAAAGCAGTATTTACCAAATTGTCAGTAAGCAGGCTCCAGTTCTATTGGAGGTGGAGCCAAACGATCGATGGTGGGCAGATGCATTTGCCGAGCGCAGAAAAACGCAGAGTTAAGGACAGGAAAAACTTTAGTTGAAAAAATGCGAGCAAAGGCCACAAGAGGTCTTATTGAAAGGCTCGACATGTCATCTAAGCGCAAAGAATCATACACACCAGTAACGCCAGAACCCAATCAAGCGTCGCCCACTGTTGTTGCTTTGGTATTTGAACAACTACCGAACGGGGCATATGTACGTGAGGCTCAACTTGTTCAAAGCCCATCAAGGCCAAACAGTCAGGCACCCCTCCCCTTCAGTGCGCCCACCTTATGGCGCAAAGTAAAAGCTGGCACTTTCCCAAAATCAATCAAGCTATCAGCGCGGGTTACTGCGTGGAAAGTTGAACATGTCAGGAACTGGTTAGCTGAGCAGGAGGCCTTATGAGCTATCCAACTCACGACACCGACTGGGCTGAGTCGGCCAAAGGCAACCACTGGA
>CALBWZ010000225.1 GCA_937893415.1 uncultured Comamonadaceae bacterium
GCAACTTTTGACTCGCATGCTACGGTGGCGCTTAAGCGGATTTACATGCCACAGCTCAGCCACAGTGGCTGATCTATGCTCAGGCTTGCATAGCAGCGTGATGCGTGATTTTATTGACCCTTTATGCGTGAGCGCCTTAAACATTGCGCCCAGTTCGGCCAGTGGCTCTGTATGGTTGCGCGTTCTTAAAGATGCCTTGTTGAGTGAGCCCGGTAGCAGCGACATGTTGCTGGCCAAATGCGACCTGAGCACCTTGTTTGTTGAACCTTGCCTAACTTGGCTCAGACAACAAGGCGGGCGAGTTCATACGGGGGCACGCGTGACACAAGTCATGCGCAAGAGCGGTAAATGGCATGTGACGTTGGCTGCGTCCGAAGCCTGTACGCAGCCAACCCATGCCGATGTGCAAGCCACCCCCTACAACCACGTGATTATTGCCACACCTGCTGCGCAAGCCAGCGCCATTTGTTGGGTTCATAACCCCCACTGGGCCCAGGCCGCTGCGTCACTTGAGCACACGGCCATAGCCACCGTTTACGCTCGCAGCAAAGAAGTTATGCCGCTATGGCGCTCGCCCATGCTGGCGCTGACAGGTGGGTTGGCGCAGTTTGTCTTTAACCGCTCAGACTTAATGGCTCACACACAAGCTTGCCAAGTTGCCGCCGTTGTCAGCGACAGCGCGGCCAACAGCCGCGATGACATTACGGCCTCAGTGATGCAGCAACTTGACCAAACTTGGCCGCATGCGCAATGGGAGTGGTTACAAACAGTGGTCGAAAAGCGCGCCTGCTTTGCCTGTACACCTCACGCAGCCAGACCAGTGATGCGAATAGCTGCTAACTTATGGGCGTGTGCAGACTACATTGCAGGCCCCTACCCCTCAACCCTAGAGGGCGCGGTACGCAGCGGTCGCGAGGTGATGCAAGCAATTGGTCAAGCTTCGTAAATCAACGAAACAACACGCCAGCTAACTAGGCTGGTAAGCCTCAACGTACTGCTCATCCAAGGGCGTCTAAACAGCCATAAAAAAACCTACCAGCGCATCACTCGCTGGTAGGTTTTAGAACTAACAGATAAGCGCAATTAAGTCACTGAAATGGCGTCTTCTTGCGGCGGTACCATCGCACCGATGATGTCCGTCATGGTAACAGTCCCCAGCAGCCTGCCTTTGGCACTGACCACGTTGGCAGCCTCTTTGCCTTCAGCGCTCAAAATACGAGCCGCCTCTTCAATCACCAAGCTGGAGTCCACTTGTGGACCATCGACAGCAGGGCCTGCTTGCATAAGCGTCTTACAACGAATCACTCGACCACGGTTCACGTCTCGCACAAAGCTGCTGATGTAGCTGTCGGCAGGCTTGAGCACAATTTGCTGGGCTGTGCCCTGCTGTACCACTTCACCGTCGCGCAATATGGCTACTTGATCGCCCAAGCGCAGGGCCTCATCCAAGTCGTGGGTAATAAACACAATGGTTTTACCCAGTTCTTGTTGCAAGTCCAACAACACAGACTGCATGTCAGTGCGAATCAGCGGGTCCAGCGCAGAGAATGCTTCGTCCATCAACAGCACAGGCGCATCGTTGGTTAATGCGCGGGCAAGGCCCACACGCTGCTGCATACCGCCTGACAGTTGGTTGGGGTAGTTGTTTTCGTAACCCGCCAAGCCGACGCGCTCTACCCAACTGCGCGCTTTTTTACGGCGCACTTTGCTGGACTCGCCCTTGACCTCAAGACCAAATTCGGCATTTTCAAGCACTGTGTAGTGTGGCAATAGCGCAAACTTTTGAAACACCATGGCGGTTTGTTCGCGGCGAAATGCACGCAACTGCTTGTCATCCATTGTCACTACATCTTGACCACCCACCAATAACTCACCAGCAGTGGGGTCGATCAAGCGGTTGATGTGGCGAATAAGCGTGCTTTTACCTGAACCTGACAAACCCATCACCACTTGAATGGCACCAGCCTTCATATTGATGTTGATGTCTTTCAAGCCAAGCACATGGCCGTGGTTGTCACGCAGCTCGTCTTTGGTCATGCCGCCTTTAACGTCGTCCAAATACTTCTCAGGTGTAGGACCAAAGATTTTGTACAAACCTTTAACCTCAATACCCACTGAAGAACTGACTTCAGCATTGTCATTGTTTGTCACTGGATCAACCATGTACAACCTCCAAGTGGCGCTGCAGTCGCTTGCCGTAGGCTTGCGATGCGCGGTCAAAAATAATGGCAATACCCACAATAGCCAGGCCATTGAATATGCCAAGTGTGAAGTACTGGTTGGCAATTGCCTTCAGCACTGGTTGGCCTAAGCCTTGCACACCAATCATTGACGCAATGACCACCATGGACAGCGACATCATGATGGTCTGGTTCACACCAGCCATGATGGTGGGCAACGCCAAGGGCAACTGCACCTTGGTCATTTTTTGCCATACCGATGTTCCAAAAGCTTCCGAGGCCTCTAGCACGTCTTCTGGTACCAAACGAATACCCAAATTGGTGAATCGGATAACGGGTGGAATGGCGTAGATAACCACGGCCAACAAGCCAGCCACCTTGCCAATACCCAGTAGCATCACCACAGGAATCAGATACACAAAACTAGGCATGGTTTGCATAACATCGAGCGTGGGCATCACGATTTTTTGCATGTGGTCAAACCGACTCATGGCGATACCGATAGGCAAACCCAATACAAGCGCGGTCAAAGTAGCTACGAAAATCATTGACACTGTTTTCATGGTGTCGTCCCACATGCCGAAGTAGCCAATCAGCAACAAGGTAATGATGGTACCCGCCACAATTTTGGTTGAGCGTGAGGCCAACCATGTAATCACGGCGATGCTCAAGATGACCAATGGCCATGGGGAGTCTGTCAGCAAGCGCTCGGAAAAAATCAAAAACTGCTTTAAAGGGTCAAACATGCGCTCTAGCAGTTCGCCGTATTCTCTCGTGAAATCACGAAAAGCAAAGTCAATGCCTTTTTTCAATGCTCGCAGGGCTTCGGTGCCCATTTCTGGAAATGTATAAAACCAGTTCATTATTTTTCTCCTGAAACAAAAAACGCCTGCATAAAACATGCAGGCGTTGCAGTCACTCCTATGAGAGGAGTGACTTCAGAAGCAACTTACAAGGCTGCCTTGATTTTCTCAGCAGCAGCTGGGCTGACCCAAGTTGTCCAAGTAGCTTCGTTGTTTTTCAAGTAGTGCTCGGCAGCAGCTTCACCCGTTGCTTGGTTGTCAGTCATCCAAGACAACAACGTGCTGAGCGACGCATTGTCTAACTGACGCGTAGCCAAATACTCGTAAGCTTTACCACCAGCTTGTTTGAAGCGGTCAGTAACGACACTGAACACCTCTGAACGGGGCCATGGGTTCATCTTGGGATCGGCACAGTCAACGACTGAGTTACAGGTATCCCATGCCGCTTGATCCAACTCTACGCCAGGATCCAAACGGACCATGTCGTATTTGCCTAAGATTGATGTAGGCGCCCAGTAGTAGCCCAACCAGCCTTCTTTACGCTCGTATGCTTTGGCAATAGAGCCATCCAAACCAGCAGATGAACCTGTATCTA
>CALBWZ010000226.1 GCA_937893415.1 uncultured Comamonadaceae bacterium
CATCAGGGCAATCAGCATGAATACCAACTCACCGGCAAACATGTTGCCGAACAGTCGCATGCCATGAGATACCGTTTTGGCGACGAACTCAATCAATTGCATGGCCAGGTTAACCACGCCCAGAATCAGTGCGAAAAAAGGATTTTTGCTGGTGCCAAACGGCGCACAGACCAATTCATGCGCCCAGCCACCCAAACCTTTGATTTTGATGTTGTAAAACAAACAAATCAACAGTACTGAAGTGGATAGCCCAAAGGTGGTTGACAAGTCTGCGGTAGGCACAACACGCAAATACGACTCATGAGCCTGGCCATAACCTGCCGCCTCGTAAGCCATTCCCCATAGAGACGGCAACAAGTCAACAGGGAGCATATCCATGAAGTTCATTAGGAAAATCCAAACGAACACTGTCAAAGCCAGCGGGCCAATCATTTTGCGGCTTTGCGCATTGTGAATCACACCCTTGGCTTGGTTATCAACCATCTCAACCAATATTTCTACCGCAGCTTGGAACCTACCAGGAACACCCGATGTTGCTTTGCGCGCAGCCATCCACAAAAAGAAACAGCCGATAACACCCAAAATTATAGCGACTGCTATGGAGTCAATGTTGTAAACAGAGAAGTCAATAATTGACTTTTGCTTCACGTTTTGCAAATGTTGCAAATGGTGACGTATGTATTCACTAGCTGTGGGTGCGTGCGCCTCAATCGACATAACAAATAAAGCCTTCAAATTTCAAACAACACGCCTGGCACGCATGGTGCGGAATCCCAACACCAGCCAATGCACTTTTAGCGCGACAACAACACCAACCAGCATAGCCAGCCAACTTAAATTCTCAACCGCTTGCGGGGCTGCAAACATCAACCCCACCGACAGCACTAGCTTGATCAACTCTAATATCGCAAACCCTAGCAGCGGACCTGCTGGGTAGGCAGACAAGCGCCTCATGAGGCTGCCATTCATACCCAGCACCATCAAAGCAGCAGGCACAATCACTGCTACGCCGCCATAAATGAGCGACTTGGCTTGCGCCTCACCCACCAGCATCGCCGTAGCGCCCCCAACAACTGCTATAGCCAGACACTGCCATGCCAATGTAAACCAAGCCGACATATTAGGCTGCGCCGCGCGCCAAGCTTTCGCTTGCTCAGCCGTCAAGGGCTCGAAGGCATCAGCCTCACCGTCATCTTCGCCGTATAGCGCACTGCCATCTGTAAGTGCATCTAGTTTGCGCGGCTTAATTATTGACATCGCACATGACCACTGGGTTACAAAGAACAGTTTGACTTTATCTTTAACAACTGGGCATTATACGTATAAACCATGAGACCAAAGCCTAAAAGTTTGAAACCTTTGCGATCATGGGTGTTGATCCTTTATTAACCATAATGCAGGCCTATCAATCCATGCATTTATTGCCTGCCTAGAGCTTGGCAAAGCGAGATAATCAGGCTATGACTGAGACACCTACTGATTCCTTAATTACTTACCCATGTGACTTTCCCATCAAAGTCATGGGCAGTACCGTCCCCGAGTTTATACCGGCTATTTGCCATGTTGCCCGCAGCTTTGACCCCGGTTTTGACGAATCCACCATTGAGCTCCGCGCCAGCAAAGGAGGTAACTACCAGGGCATTACATTGACGGTGCATGTGCACAACCGAGAGCAACTGGATGAGCTGTACCGCACGCTGTCTAGCCACCCCTTGGTCAAAGTGGTGTTGTAAGTGCCTGATGATCGGAACATCCTTGAGGTACGCGACTGGGGGGTGATTGACTACCAAACCACGTTTGATGCCATGCAAGCCTTTACCGCACAGCGAACAGCTGGCACGCCTGATACGGTGTGGATGTGCGAACACCCAGCTGTGTTTACCCAGGGCTTGGCTGGCAAGTCAGGCCATGTCTTAGACGCTGGCAACATCCCCGTTGTAGCCAGCAACCGAGGCGGGCAAGTCACATACCATGGCCCGGGGCAGGCAGTCGCTTACCCGTTGCTAGATTTAAAGCGAAGCGGCTTCTTTGTTAAAGAATATGTGTACCGCTTAGAGGAGGCGGTGATTCGCACCTTGTCTGAGTTTGATGTGGTGGGTCACCGTGTGCGTGGCGCCCCGGGTATTTACGTGCGGCTGGCCAACCCGTTGGACCATGCGCGTTTAGACATACCTGCACAAGGCCGTGATCAATTTGCGGGTTTGGGGAAAATAAGTGCGTTAGGTATTAAGGTATCCAGACACTGCACGTACCATGGACTGGCATTGAATGTTGCGATGGATTTATCACCCTTTGCACGTATCAACCCATGCGGCTACATTGGCCTACAAACGGTCGATCTTTATACAATGGGTGTAAATATTACCGTAGCGCGAGTCCACGACCTACTGCACCGACACTTAGAAGCGCTGCTACAAACCAGCCGCGCTTAAAGAGACTTATATGAACGACATTGCCGCACCTGTTCCCCCTGTTACAGCCAACTCATCAGTCAGCAAGCCTTATGACGCCACAGCCAAACAAAAGTCTGGCGACAAAGTCTCGCGTATTCCTATCAAGGTAATACAAGGCGAAACGCTGAAA
>CALBWZ010000227.1 GCA_937893415.1 uncultured Comamonadaceae bacterium
AATGAAATTGCAAGCCCCGAAGACCAACTGGCGCTGTGGAAGTTGGTATCGGACAAGATGTGGGGCAGGTTGGCGAAATTACTGGCATTGACCCGTCTGTGGTCATAGCGTTGCAAGAAGACGCCTTTATTCCAGTGGTCAGCCCACTGGGCTTTGGTGAGGACAACGAAAGCTACAACATCAACGCCGACGTGGTTGCCAGCAAATTGGCCACCGTGCTGGCTGCAGAAAAATTACTGATGCTTACCAACACTGCGGGTGTATTGGATAAAGCCGGTCACTTGTTAACCGATCTCAGCGCCCGCGAGGTTGATGCCTTGTTTGCAGACGGCACTATTTCCGGCGGCATGATGCCCAAAATAAGTGGCGCCCTAGAGGCCGCTAGAAGTGGCGTGAAATCAGTGCACGTGATCGACGGGCGAGTGCCCCATGCCTTGCTGTTGGAAATCCTTACCGACCAAGCCTTCGGCACCATGATTCGCTCACATTAAGCGCGCCACTGTCCTATGACCGATCACACCGAGCCGCACACACCCAAGCCCAAGGCAAAACCAGGCCAGCGCCGCTTGGATATTTTGCAGGCTTTCGCCGCCATGCTCGAGCAGCCGACAACCGAGCGTGTGACAACTGCGGCGTTGGCCAAACATTTGGGTGTGAGTGAGGCTGCGCTGTACCGTCAGTTCGCCAGCAAGGCGCAAATGCTTGAAGCGTTGATTGAGTTTATTGAAGACAGCCTGATGGGGTTGGCTGCACAGGTGGAGGCACAAGCTTTGGGCGGACGCGTTGCGTGCGCGCAGCTCACACAACTCATACTGCAGTTTGCTCAAGCAAATCCCGGCATGGTGCGCGTGATGGTGGGTGATGCTTTGTTGTTAGAGCAGCCGCGCTTGGCTGAGCGCGTGTCCTTGCTGTTTGACAAGTTGGAGTCGCAACTAAAAAGCCACTGGCGACGCGCCGCTGGCGAGGCCAACATCGACGCGCCTACCGCGCAGGCGGCCATTCGCGCGCATGTCCTCATGAGCTTTGTCCGGGGTCAGCTGCTGCGTTTCACACGAAGCGGCTGGCGAGAGTTGCCAGCCGCGCACATAGACGACTACCTAGAGCTGTTGCTGTCTTAGGACTGAACTTCTAGCTTGTGCTGGGGTGGCGGTGCGTAGCCACCGTGTCGTGATGTTTTGAGCTGTAGACGCGCCATGCCCTCGGCCAAGGAGACCGCGCAGGCCACGCCGTCCAGCACTGGACGGCCAAACTGCTGCGACAACTTGTTGGCCAAGTCCGTCATACCTGCGCATCCGTCGCAGCCTGTTGTTGCTGGCCAACCGTGAGCTGGTTGACTTGTTGCCCAACCGTGGTGCCTTCGTCGCCCGGCCAACCGCCAAGCAAGCACGCGATATATTTCAAGCCCGTGTGTTGGTCGAGCCGACTATGGCCAAAATCGCTGTGGGCAATGCCAAGGCCAGGGACATTGCAGCGCTGGAGCGTCATTTGCTCAAAGAGACAAATGCGCACACAACAGGTAACCGGCGCGAGGCCATTACGCTGTCTGGTCAGTTGCACACCGCGTTGGCTGAAATCGCGGACAACGAGGTGATGCTGCGTAGGGTCAAAGATGTGGTGGCGCGCTCCTCTTTAATCATTGGTATGTTTGGGCATACCGGTGTTAACAATTGCCGTGATGATGAGCACGCTGGTCTGCTACAAGCCTTTAGAACCGGTGATGGTGATTTGGCGCACAAGCTCATGGAGCAACACATCAACCACATTAAAGATCATTTGGACTTGAACAAGCCCAAGCCGCAAGAGCAAGACCTGGTCGGTTTGTTTCAACCACTGAATTAGTAGGCCACTGAGCTGTTCTCACGCAGGCCCTTTGAGACGTGTCCGCCAGTGTCGTTGTTATAAATGCGCTGTATTTTTGGTGGGAGTTGCCAGTGGCATGGTTTTTAATGCAAAATAGCACGAACGTTCGTTTTTATTTGCGCCATGACACAATCTACAACTTCTCATCTATCCCCATTAAGCCTGCCAACAACGCCTGCAGTTGGTGTGGCGGACAAGCAGGTTAGAGGAACAACGCCTAACTTACGCGTGATGACTCGGCTCAGCACCGATGCCGCCGTAGCTCGCTCCAGTAAAAGCCGTGGCGCAGTGGTTATCGATCAAGAGCCTGACGTGGTCAAGCGCAGACCTAAAAACTCCATCAAGGGGCAGCAGACCAAAGCCGCCATTGTGGATGCGGCGCTCGGTTTGGCAACGCAAATTGGCTTAGAGGGCTTGAGCATTGGCGCATTGGCAGAAGTCATGCGCATGAGCAAGTCTGGTGTGTTTGCTCACTTTGGATCTCGCGAAGAGTTGCAAATATCGGTCATACGCGAATACCACACACGTTTTGAGGACGAGGTTTTTTTCCCAGCCCTTCAGCACAAACGAGGCCTGACTCGCTTGCAGGCACTGTTTGACAACTGGATACAGCGCACCGCCGTTGAAATTGATCAAGGCTGTTTGTACATCAGCGGCGCCATTGAGTTTGAAGACCGCGTAGGTCCAGTGCGTGAGGCCTTGGTTGGCTCCGTACAAACTTGGCTAACGGCCATGAACCGCGCAGTCGCGTATGCCAAAGCGAGTGGTGAACTGGATGACACTGTCGACGACCAGCAAGTCACGTTTGAAATACACGGACTCATTCTCACCCTGCATTACCAAGCCCGCTTCCTAAAAGCGAATGATGCCATCAAGCGAGCCCAAGCGGGCTTTGCCAGCATGCTGCACCGTTACGCCGCCTCAACATAAACCCATATCAACACCAAACGTCTGACGTTCTAAAGGAGTTCTCATGCCCCAGTACACCCCACCTATTCGCGACATGCAATTTGTGTTGCACGAAGTCTTTGGCGTTGCCGATGAGTTTGCTGCCATGCCCAAGCACAACGAAGTTGATGTAGACACCATCAATGCTGTGTTGGAGGAAGGTGGCAAATTTGCATCTGAAGTGCTGTTTCCACTCAACTTGTCGGGAGACAAGCAGGGCTGCACACTCAACCGCGACACACACGAGGTCACCGCTCCAGATGGTTTTAAAGCGGCCTACAAACAATACATTGCAGGCGGATGGGCCGCACTGAGTTGTGACCCAGCGTTTGGTGGCCAAGGCTTGCCATTGGCAGTCAACCAATGCTTTTACGAGATGCTCAACAGCGCCAACCAAGCCTGGACCATGTATCCAGGTTTGACGCACGGCGCCTACGAGGCTTTGCACGCGCATGGTACGCCAGAGCAGCAAGCCACTTATTTACCCAATATGGTCAGCGGTGAGTGGACCGGCACCATGTGTCTAACCGAGCCACATTGCGGCACAGATTTAGGGTTGATGCGCGCCAAGGCAGAGCCTCAAGCCGACGGGACTTACATGATCACCGGCAACAAAATATTCATCAGTTCAGGTGAACACGACTTGGCCGACAACATTGTTCATTTGGTGTTGGCGCGCTTGCCAGACGCGCCGTCTGGCAGCAAAGGTATCAGCTTGTTCGTGGTGCCCAAGTTCAATATAAACGCCGACGGCAGCTTGGGTGAGCGCAACCCAATTTTCTGTTCTGGACTAGAGCACAAAATGGGCATCAATGGCAATGCAACGTGTCAAATGACATTAGACGGCGCCGTGGGCACCATGGTGGGCAAGCCCAACAAAGGTTTGGCCGCTATGTTTGTGATGATGAATGCTGCACGCATTGGTGTGGGCATGCAGTCATTGGGGTTGACGGAAGTGGCATATCAAAACGCCTTGGCCTATGCAAAAGACCGCGTGCAATCACGCAGCCTCACCGGCGTCAAGGCCAAGGAACTGGCTGCTGACCCCATCATCGTCCATCCAGACGTGCGCAAAATGCTGCTAACAGCCAAAGCGTACGCCGAAGGTGGGCGCGCACTGTCCTTGTTTTGCGCGTTGCTGCTTGACCGCGAACTGAGCCATCCTGATGAAATTGTGCGCAAAGAGTCCGCACAAATAGTGGCGTTGCTCACCCCCATAGTTAAAGCGTTTATTACCGACAACGCTTGGACGGCGACATCGGGCTGCATGCAAGTGTTTGGTGGTCACGGTTACATCAAAGAGTGGGGCATGGAGCAATACGTGCGGGACTCACGCATCAATATGATTTACGAGGGCACCAACACCATTCAAAGCTTGGACTTGTTAGGGCGCAAAGTATTGGGCGACCAAGGCGTGGCTTTGAAGAAATTTGGCAAATTGATAGAAGCGCTTATTCGGGAGGAGGGCGTGAACGAGAACATGGCCGAGTTCATTAACCCACTGGCGTACTTGGCCGACCAAATGACCAAGTTCACCACTGAAGTGGGTTTTAAGGCATTCCAAAATCCAGACACGGTGGGCGCTGCAGCAGTGGATTACTTGCGTGTAGCAGGCCACTTGGTGTTTGGCTACTTTTGGGCCCGCATGGCGCAAGTGGCGTTGCGAGAA
>CALBWZ010000228.1 GCA_937893415.1 uncultured Comamonadaceae bacterium
ATTTTTAACCTCAACCAGTTGAGTTGTCGCCAGTCGATAGGTTATTCGTCTGAGGCTTGCGGGGTGTTGATATCACTGTTGTTTTGGGAATCAACGTCGTCGCCCGCATTGGGTTCTGTCTGTTGGCGTAGAAACTGTAAGGACTCCAGAGATTCGTTCAGTTTGAACTCAAAACGGAAAATCCTATCCAGTAGGTTTTGCGTTATGCCAATTGCAGTTTGTGCCGTGATATCCATTCGTTGGTAGCGCACGCCAACTTGAAAGACCTCTTGCACGTACGCTTCAGGTTGATAGGCCCACACCGTGTGTCCACCGGAGGTTTTTCTGGCAGCGACTCACCTGCGGCAAGTGCGCCCATCACCTACAAGATTTACGACTTTATCGAATTCTTTCTTGGAGCGTATGTGAGCACCTTGGCATGATCTATTTTCCTAAACTACCACGTGGTGGGGATCTCGGCGAGGGCCTAGTTTGCCATATGCATCGATACGTCACGCCACTGCTCCGTGTGTTGGACAGGTTATTAATCAGATGTGGTGGTGGTTTAAGGTGCGACAGCACTCACGGTTGATGTAGGTTACAAAGCTATTCGTGCACCCGATTGTGTGGTGCGTCGTCTGTCTTGAAGGGTGGCTTTCCTTGATAAATAAAATTTCTGACACAGTTGCTGAGGCGATTGGCGACGTTCAAGACGGGTCTACTGTGTTGATTGGAGGCTTTGGTACAGCCGGTATTCCAGATGAGCTGATTGATGGCTTGATCGCACAGGGCGCACGTGAATTAACCATCGTCAACAACAACGCGGGTAATGGTTATGTTGGGTTGGCACGTTTGTTACAAAATCGGCAGGCTAGGAAGCTCATTTGCAGTTTTCCCAGACAGGCTGACTCGTGGGTATTTGATGAGCTCTACCGCTCAAAAAAATTAGAACTCGAGTTGCTTCCTCAGGGTAATTTGTCAGAGCGTATCCGTGCAGCGGGCGCTGGTATTGGTGCCTTTTACACGCCAACGGGCTACGGCACTGATCTTGCCAATGATGCACTAGGACATGCGAAAGAAACCCGGGTGATCAATGGGCGAGGCTACGTTTTGGAATATCCAATTCATGGAGACTTAGCCCTCATCAAAGCGGAGTTGGGGGATCGGTGGGGAAACTTGACCTACCGCAAGGCAGCTAGAAATTTTGGTCCAGTTATGGCGATGGCGGCGAAGCGCACGGTTGCCACCGTTCACCATATCGTTGCATTGGGAGAGATAGACCCTGAACACATCATTACCCCTGGAATTCACGTGTCCAAAGTTGTGAAAATTATTTATTCACCCACGCAAAGCGGTGGTGTCGGTGCCGGGTCAAAGCCGACTGATCTGCTCCCGCAGGTCAACGCTGTGAGTGGTAGATCAGTTACAGACCCTGGAGAAACTGCATGAGTGACTATATAAAACGAAGCCGTGAGGACGTCGCGCGTCGAATTGCTAGCGATATCTTTGATGGTGCCTATGTCAACCTAGGTATCGGACAGCCGACGCTGGTCGCCAATTATTTGCCAGCAGATATAGAAGTGATACTCCACAGTGAAAATGGTATTTTGGGCATGGGCCCCAAGCCGGAACCTGGTTGCGAAGATTACGACTTGATCAATGCCGGTAAAGCACCAGTCACCTTGCTGGCCGGTGGTGCGTACTTTCACCATTCCGACAGCTTTTCCATGATGCGTGGTGGCCATTTAGACATTTGTGTTTAGGCGCTTTTCAGGTGTCTGCCGCAGGTGACCTTGCCAACTGGAGTACTGGCGAGTTCGACGCGATTCCAGCAGTCGGTGGTGCAATGGACTTGGCAGTAGGTGCCCAGCAGACGTGGGTGATGATGGACTTGCTGACAAAAAATGGCCAGAGCAAGATCGTTAGCAGCTGTTCCTACCCATTGACAGGCGTCGCGTGCGTGAAACGCGTGTACACAGACCTGGCAACTTTTTCCTGCACACCTGCTGGCTTGGTGCTTATTGACAAAGTACCCGGTCTAAGCCATGCGATGCTCGAGCAGTTGGTCGGTTTATCGGTCGTCAAGGCCACACCAGTAGTCAATCGGTGAATTGACTGGTGCCTGCAAAAAAGCATGCCCAAGCCACCCCAGTGACATCTGGGTTCAGATCAAGGTGAGGCCTTAGATCTGCATGCGCGTCGCGTCAAGCTGTTAATCGCGGCGGCTGCAGCCAACCGCAGCAGTCCTGTTGAAGGCTGTGTACGCACTGTGCTGTGTTTGTCATGTTTGTATCTGCCGGTTGGAGTCTGTCAGTGGTGCTGTCTAGGCTGCAGGCGCGATATGGATGAGATGCTGTGGTTGGGCTGGCTTATTGCCATGCTTGGGCGAGGTGGGACACCTGCTTGGCAGTGAGCTGAGGTTGGAGCTGATGCTGATGCTGATGGCACAGAGATGAACCCTATTGGCATCTGTGTCAAGACGCACTTGGGGATGGGCAACGGATGTGGTGGGACGTGCGGGTTTCGAACCTGCGACCTTCCGCGTGTGAGGCGGACGCTCTACCCCTGAGCTAACATCCCTAATTCAATGCGCTGTGACCTGAGACACACTATAAGTGTATCAAGACCGACTGATTAAGCTTTCTTGCCTGATAAAACCATGGCAAGAAGTAAATCAAAGCTTTTGCACCGGTTACAACACAGGTGTGTGTGGCAATGCTCAAACCACGTACCAGCTTCAAGTCAAGCCCTCAATTATAGCCCGATTTGTGGCGCTACCGTATGGCTTTTGAATTTGACTGTGGTGAATGAACAGGTACATACAACTTAATTGGATTGAGTTAAGTTCACCTCACCGATGAGGTCTGGTGTGCTGGGCTGACGCTGCCACAGGTTGCCGTCTGCACACGCGCCGTCTAGTTGTGTGAGTAAGTCCGCGTGGGCTTGCATTTCACCATCATTGGCTTGTAAAACATGCAGGTCAAATTGCTTGAGGTCTATGACTTGTAGTTGTCCATCGGCCCCCATGGTGTGGTCATCTAAGTCCATGAGCAGGCCGTCTTGGCCCCGGGTCATGTTGATGTACACCTCAGCCAAAATTTCAGCATCGAGCAAAGCGCCGTGCAGCGTACGTGACGTGTTGTCAACTTCTAACCGATCGCACAACGCATCGAGGCTGTTGCGCTTGCCTGGAAACAGGTCTTTCGCCATG
>CALBWZ010000229.1 GCA_937893415.1 uncultured Comamonadaceae bacterium
CGCTCAAACGCTTGCCGACGTGGTAGCGGGTAATGTCTTGATTCATGTGGATTTCTCTCCTAAACGGCTTTCACTGCCGGCCAACAAACGGCTGACGTTGGCGCGATGGCGCCACACCAGCAACAAGGCCATGACCACCAAACAAGCGGCAGATGCTGCCGAAGCCTGCCACATAACTTGGTGGCCAAACAGCCAATAAAACGGGGCAAATACAGCTCCCACCATGGACGCCAAGGATACAAAGCGGGTGAAGTAGGCCACCACTAAAAATGTGACCAAACACGACAAGCCTAACAGCGGGTCCAAGCCAAACACAACGCCTACAGCGGTTGCCACGCCTTTACCGCCTTTGAAGCCAAAAAATACGGGGTATAGATGGCCTAAAAATGCAGCCAAGCCTGCCAAAGCAGCCCACGAGCTGGCATTGCTGACCAGCCCCAAAGCGTCGGCATTGCTCGCGATCAGCCACACCGGCAAAAAGCCTTTGAACGCGTCCAATAACAAGGTCGCCACTGCGGCCGTTTTATTCCCCGAGCGCAACACGTTGGTTGCCCCAGGGTTGTTGCTGCCAAAGGTGCGTGGGTCAGACAAGCCCATCGCACGGCTGACCAGCACAGCAAACGCCAGCGAACCAAGCAAGTAGGCCAGCGCAACACATACAACGGGCACAAAATAAGTAGTTTCAGTCATGGGGTGTGTTCACTCTTGCTGTTCATGTTGCTTGTATTGCTCTGATTGTTTCTACTGCTTATGGGTTGCGAATGACAAGTTCTATTGTTGCTGATTTAGTGCATCTGCTGCTAGCTCGGCGTTTTAGGCTTGGCGCATTGCACAGCAACAGCCCCCAACCTAAGCAGACATGTGGGGTCAACCAGCACCAGCAGCCCACGCTTGCCAGCATTAATTGCCATCATTGGCAGCGCCAGCACGCTTGCCTCCACGTAGACCGGCATGTCTTTACGCAGACCGAATGGCGAAGTACCTCCCACCAAATAGCCGCTGTGCTTGTTGGCCACTTCAGGCAGGCAGGGCGTCACTGTTTTGCAGCCAATCGCCTTGGCCAAAGCCTTGGTGGATACCTCTAAGTTGCCGTGCATCAGTACCACCACAGGCTGGCCTAACTCGTCTTGCATGACCAGGGTTTTAACCACTGCGTAGGGATCAAGGCCCAGGACGTGGGCGCTGTGTGCGGCTCCGCCACGCGCCACGTATGCATAAGGGCGTAAATCGAAGGCCAGCCTCTGCGCTTGCAGCCATTTAATGGCGGGGGTATTGGCCTGCGCGGTCACTGTTGTTACGTTGTATGGCTTTGATTGAGCGTGCGTGTGGTGGACGTGACTTCATTGCTGCTTTTGCTGTGCTTGCTGGTGCTTTAACACCCGCTTTAAATTGCGGGGTCGCCAAGCTCCACACGCATGGCATCAACCATGGCCAAGGCCTCGCTGCCTATGTCTATATCGAAAGCGGCTATGTTTTCTTGCAATTGCGCCACATTGGTCACGCCAATAATGGTACTGGCAACTTGCCATTTGGCTTTGCAAAACGCCAACGCCAGCTGGGTAGGCGTCAGCCCCAGTTCTTTGGCCAAGGCGTTGTAGCGCTTGGCCCCGGCTACAGACTGAGGCCTGCCACAGCGCTGGGCTCGCATGCTCGCATAAATAGCCATCCGCCCTTGCGGCGTTCCATCGTGCTCTATGCCCAAGTCATCGTATTTGCCCGTTAGCAAGCCAAACGCCAACGGAGAGTAAGCCAGCAAACTCACATTGAGTCTGTGCATGGTTTCGTCAAGACCGTTTTCTACGCTGCGATTCAGCAAGTGGTAGGCATTTTGTACAGTAGCAATTCGCGGCAAACCATGCTGCTCAGCCAAGCGCACAAACTCGTGCACACCGTAAGCCGTTTCATTGGACAAACCAATCGCCTTGACCTTGCCTGCTCGCACAAGTTGCTCCATGGCTTGCAACTGCTCGAGAATACTGGCGCAAGGCTTGTCTTTATTAGGGTTGAAATACAACTGGCCAAACAGTGGCGTGTTGCGTGCAGGCCAATGAATTTGATACAAATCGATCACATCGGTTTGCAGACGTTTCAAGCTGTTGTCACACGCGGTCACAATTTCTTTGGATGTCAGACCTGCATCGTCACCACGGATCCAAGGCATGCCACGTGAAGGGCCAGCAACTTTGGTTGCCAACACCACTTGGTCACGCTTGCCTGGGTTGGCTTTAAACCAATTGCCCATCATGGTTTCTGTGGCACCACAAGTTTCTGCCTTGGCGGGTACGGCGTACATCTCAGCGGTGTCCCAAAAACCCACGCCTGCCTCAATGGCACAACTCATGATGTCAAACGCTGTGGCCTGATCGACCTGCTCAGCAAACGTCATGGTGCCCAAACAAATGGGACCAACCTGCAAATCGGACTGGCCCAAAGTGGTTAACGGGTATGCGGCTTGTGCCATTGAGAAGCTCCTTACAAGACAGGTTCGCGTGACTTACAACCGTCAATCGACCTTGAATTAAATCAATAGTAGTAATATTGATGCTTGGTGCAGCGGTTCTTCGCTGCCACTTACAGGGAGTTTAATCATGCAACACCTTTTTAACAGTAGCCCAGATGTCACATGGGTGGCAACGTCCACAGGGCGCAGTTGGACCACACGCGCAGCCCAAAGCTTTGTTGCAGGGGCGGCCGTGTTGGCATTGCTTGGCTGCGAGACCACACAAACCCAGCGCGACACTGGCACAGGCAGCCTAATTGGCGCATTGGGCGGCGCGCTGCTGGGCGGGGCATTAGATGGCAAAGATGGCGCTGAAAAAGGTGTGCTGATAGGCGCCGCTGCCGGGGCTATCGGTGGACACATTTGGTCTACCCGGATGCAAGAGCAAAAAGCCGCCATGGAGAAAGCCACGCAAGGCACTGGCATCAAAGTGATTAAAACCGACGACAACCGCCTCAAACTAGACATTCCTAGCGATGTGTCATTCGAGTCTGGCCGCTACGCAGTAAGCCCTGCTTTTGGAACTATTTTGAGCACTTTTACCTCCAGCCTTATGGCCAACCCAGCATCCCTTGTTGTCATAGAAGGGCACACCGACAGCGTGGGCAGTGCGGCGTCTAATATGCGCTTGTCTCAAGACCGCGCACTCAGCACACGCGACTACCTCGCGGCCAAGGGTGTGACCATGGCTCGCATGAGCACCAACGGCTACGGCGAAACCAGCCCCATAGCAGACAATGCCACGTCAACCGGCCGCGCTAACAACCGCCGCGTTGAAATCTTTGTAGCCGAGCCCGCGCCTAAACAGTAAGAAATCCAAGCAGCTGGCCAAGCCATTGGCCAACTCAAAACACCATCAGCTTAGGCTCATTACTCAACCTAATTGCCTAGGCCTTTTGACGTCTGCGTCTCCTCCCAGCGACTTTGCTCCAACAGGCGCAGCACGCGTCGCTGCACTTTGCCCGTTGTCGTCATAGGCAAGCTGTCGACAAACTCAACCTGCTTGGGGTACTCATAAGGTGCTAACTTGCCGCGCACATGGCGTTGCAACTGCCCTACCAATTCGGTCTGCCAAACGAGCAGTTGTGTGGCGTTTAAGTTGACGCAAGCCTTTAATGCGCTAGGAGACAAGACCACAAACGCTTTCACCACAGCGCCGCGCTGGGCATCTGGTTGGGGGACGACTGCGGCGTTGGCAACGCTGGGGTGTTTGAGCAAACAGTTTTCAATCTCACCTGGCCCAATGCGGTAGCCCGCAGATTTGAACATGTCATCAGCACGCCCTGCATACCAGAGGTAGCCGTCGACGTCGCGTTTGGCAAGGTCCCCGGTGCGGCACCAATTGCCTGAGTATTTACCAGCAGTGGCAGCCTCATTGCGCCAGTAGCCTATAAAAAATACGGGGTCTGGCTGACCATCTTCAGCGGTTCGGTAGACCGCCACCTCGCCTATTTCGCCGTCAGCACAGGGCTGGTTGTTGGCGTTGATAACGGCCACTGTATGACCGGGGTAGCCTTTACCAATGCTGCCCGGCTTGGCCGGCCACCCAATGGCGACGCGCTGGCCTGCGCTGTTGTACACCGCTTGGTGATTCATGGCGCAATTGCCCACGATGTAGTTGATCTCGGTTTGACCAAACATCTCGTTAACCACCACGCCCAGCTCGCTGTGACACCAATCAAACACCGCATCGCCCACAGCCTCGCCCGCACTCATGAGGCCTTGCAGCTTGAGCTTGAACAGCTTGGATGGGTGCGCATACGACTTCATCATGGCCTTGAGCGCCGTAGGAAACAAAAAGCTATGCGTCACTTGGTGGCGCTGCAACAGCTCAAACGCCACCTCTGGCGAAAACCGGCCGCCGAACGCCACAATAGGCCGCCCCATACACAAACTAGGGAGCAAAGCATCCATGAGCCCGCCTGTCCAAGCCCAATCAGCTGGACTCCAAAACACGGTGCGGTAACTAGGCTCTGACGGCAAGCCATTAGGGCTGACAACATGCTGCGACGGGTCATAGCCAAACCAGTTTTGACTGCATATGAAACCAGTCAAATTACCAATCAGCGCACTGTGCGGAATCAACGCGCCCTTGGGGTTCCCAGTGGTGCCGCTGGTGTAAATCAGCACTGCAGGGTCAGTTGCCAACGTGTTGGCCATATTGAATGAGACCGCTTGAGCGTGCAACACATCGTCCCAGTCATGCAGCGCAAGGCTGGCGGTTGTCTGCGTTTGTGCAGCCTCACCGTTAGGCCTTGTGTCAACACCCACACCAATCACATGCTCTAAGTCAGGGCACGCCGACGCAGCGTCTAGCAACCCAGCCAAGGTAGAGGCATCCACAATCGCCGCTGAAGCCTGGCTGTCTTGCAAACGGAATTGCAAGGCATCTACGCCAAACAGCTGGGACAGCGGCATGGCGACAGCGCCCAGCTGCAACACTGCCATGTAGGCCACCGCCGTTTCAAACCGCTGGGGCATGACAATGGCCACACGCTGCCCCGGGCGAACTCCCAAATTGTTCAAACCATGTGCCAATTGGCTGGCCTGGGCGTAGAGCTGCGCATAGCTGAATTCGGTGCAAGCACCTAAGCCAGCAGGGCCAGACGCATCAGACGCTTGCTGGATGACGGCCACACGGTCATGCGCGTCTGGCAGCTGTGCCCAGCGCTCGGCGCACCATTGCGCCATGTTGAATCGCTTGGGTACTGCCCAGCGAAACGAAGCCCACATAGGTTGGTAAAAGTCACCTGACGCTGAAGGCGGGTTGTCTCTAGGTTGACGCTTGGTAGTTTTGGGCACGGCTTATTCCTTCTAAGATGCAAACAATGTACCAAGTAAAACGCACAAGCCACAGCCATTTTGTTCCAATCCGTCACCTGCGTTACCACTACCGCAGCTGGGGCACGCCCGAGGCTGGCGAGGCCCCTTTGGTACTGGTCCATGGCTGGATGGATGTAGGCGCCTCGTTTCAGTTCATGGTGGATGCCTTGGCCAAGGACCGCTGGATAGTGGCGCCAGACTGGCGCGGATTTGGCTTGACCGACACGCCCAACACAGACAACTTTTGGTTTGCCGACTACTTGGCCGACTTAGACGCCTTGATGGACTTGCTGGCCCCTGCGCAAACAGTTGACTTGGTAGGCCACAGCATGGGTGGGCACATTGCGACCATGTATGCAGGGGTCAGGCCACAGCGCATCCGCAAACTGGTCAACCTTGAAGGGTTTGGTTTGGCCAGCACGCAGGCCGCTCAAGCGCCCACGCGCTATGCACAATGGCTGGACGAATTGGCCAAGTTTGGGCGCGGCGAAATGGACTTGCGCAGCTATGCCAGCCGCGAGGCAGTGGTGGCCCGCTTAATGAAAACCAACCCACGTCTTAGCTTAGACAAAGCACAGTGGTTGGCTGGCGAATGGTCTGAGATGACTGCTCACGACCAGTGGCAGGTGCTGGGTCATGCCGCACACAAAGTGGTGGGGGCAAACCTATTTCAAGTTGATGAAACAGTCGCTTGCTACCAGCACATCACGGCGCCTACCCTGTTTGTCCACGCTGAGGAAGACAGCCTGCTCACGTGGTGGAAAAACAAGTTCACACGCGAGGAGTTTATGCAACGCGTGCAACACATACCAGACCTCAGCATTGAGTGCATGGATGATGTGGGCCATATGTTGCACCATGACCAACCCGAGCAATTGGCGGCCATGATTGAGGCGTTTTTGGCTAAGGCGTAAAACATTGGGCAAATGAGGGCCCCAACCATGAGAAAATAATAGGTTGTGTGTAACACCTGTGTGTTATTCCAGCTACAACAACCCACGCCGCTAAAGCACTGAGACCATCATGGAAGCCGAAAACCTTAACGCCCTGTCAAACCTCCTCGACGACTTGCAACTGCGAGTTGGTGAGTTACGGAGGTATCTTTGACGTCGATAGCAAAGCTGCGCGCCTAAGCGAAGTTGAGGCGGCCTTAGAAGACCCAAGCGTTTGGAATGACCCAAAGCGGGCCCAAGACCTAGGTAGAGAGAAAAAATCCTTGGACGACGTCGTTGGGGTTTTATTCAAACTCGGCACCGACCTGACAGACAACGCAGAGCTGTTTGAGATGTCGCAAGACGACCACGCAGGCCTGCTGGTGATTCAAGATGACACAGCGGCACTGATGGGTATTGTTGAGCGCCTTGAATTTCGCCGTATGTTCAACCAGCCAGCAGACCCCAGCAATTGTTTTATTGACATCCAATCTGGTGCGGGTGGTACCGAGGCTTGTGATTGGGCCAGCATTTTGATGCGCCAGTACCTGCGTTACGCAGAGCGCCAAGGCTTCAAAACAACCATTGAAGACGAAACACCTGGCGACATAGCTGGTATCAAAGGCACCACCATCAAAGTGGATGGCGAGTATGCGTTTGGCTTGTTACGCACAGAAAGCGGCGTACACCGCCTGGTGCGTAAGTCGCCATTTGACTCAGCGGGCGGACGACACACCTCGTTTGCATCGGTGTTTGTGTACCCAGAGGTTGACGACTCCATTGAGATAGACATCAACCCTTCTGATGTGCGCACGGACACCTACCGAGCCAGCGGCGCAGGCGGTCAGCACATTAACAAAACGGACTCGGCTGTACGTTTAACCCACATTCCCACGGGAACTGTGGTGCAGTGCCAAGACGGGCGCAGCCAACATGGTAACCGCGATGTGGCGTGGAAGCGCCTGAGGTCCAAACTGTATGACCTAGAAATGCGCAAGCGCCAGGACGAACAACAAAAGCTCGAAGACGGCAAAACAGATGTAGGCTGGGGACATCAAATTCGATCGTACGTGTTGGACCAAAGTCGCATCAAAGATTTACGCACCGGAGTTGAAGCCACCAACACGCAAAAAGTGTTGGACGGCGACTTAGATATGTTTATTCAAGCCTCATTAAAACAAGGCGTTTAAGCGCTGTTGCGCCATAGAAAATGTTAGGGATTTAGCCATGCAAGAAGCCGTTACAGATGACATCGCACATGCACCAAGTGTCAGTACGCTGGTCAAACGCGAAGACTACCAAGCGCCCGCATTTTGGATAGACAGCGTGGAACTGGGGTTTGACCTAGACGCCACCAAGACACGTGTGCTCAACAAAATGCGT
>CALBWZ010000230.1 GCA_937893415.1 uncultured Comamonadaceae bacterium
CTGGTGTTTGGGTATGGCCGGCACAAAGCATCGCCAATTTGGCAATATCGTAGGCCACGTCAGTGGCGTGGCCGACATGGGTTCTTTGTCTGAGTGGACGGCATCACAGTTTGACCCAGAGCTGAATTGGAGCGATGTGGAATGGATTAAAAAACGCTGGGGCGGCAAGCTCATCATCAAAGGCATCATGGACGAGGCCGACGCAAAGCTTGCTGTAGCAAGCGGTGCGGATGCACTCATTGTCTCCAACCATGGAGGACGTCAACTAGACGGCGCCGAGTCCAGTATCAATGTCTTGCCGCGGATCGTGGCAGCCGTTGGCAATGACATTGAGGTGCACATGGACGGTGGCATACGCAGTGGCCAAGACGTTCTCAAAGCCGTCGCTTTGGGCGCAAAGGGCACCTATATTGGCCGAGCATTTTTATATGGCTTAGGCGCTATGGGGCAAGCTGGTGTGACCAAAACATTAGAAATCATTCACAAGGAGTTAGACCTTACGATGGCATTTTGTGGCCATACACAAGTGAGCACGGTCAGCCGTGACATTTTGGTACCGGGCACATTCCCTACCTAACCGTTTGATACAGCCTTTTGCTGCACTGCCCGCCCAATATCACACAGCGTGGGCCGGTGTGCAGGCTTAGCAAACCCACACACACAGGTATGCTTAGGGCGTGTCCACCTCGCTTACCCCTTCACCGCCAACACCAGCACCGATCTCAGCACTGTCTTTGACGGTGTCCCAGTCGCAATCACCACTGATTAGGCGTATTGCTCACCTAGACATGGATGCATTTTATGCATCCGTAGAGCTCCTGCGCTACCCACAGCTCACAGGCCTGCCCGTTGTAATTGGCGGGGGACGAGACGCACAACCCAAACCACTAGACGGCTTGGCCATAGACCAGTTGCCGCTGTCGCAGTTTGCGCGGCTGCGCAGTTACACTGGCCGCGGCGTCATCACCACCGCCACCTATGCGGCTCGCAAGTTTGGCATTGGCTCTGCCATGGGTCTGATGAAAGCCGCAGCCCTATGCCCCGACGCCCTGCTGTTACCAACAGACTTCGAACGCTACCGTGACTACTCGCGCCGCTTCAAACAAATTATTCTAGACATCGCACCCATCATGGAAAACCGCGGTGTAGACGAGGTGTTTATTGACTTAACCAACGTGCCCGGCGGGCAGCGTGAAGGCGGTCGGGTCATTGCGCGGTTGATACAAAAGCAAATATTTTTAGAAACAGGGCTGACCTGCTCCATAGGCATTGCGCCCAACAAACTACTGGCCAAAATGGCCAGCGAGCTGGACAAACCCAACGGCATTAGCGTGCTGTTTGAAGCAGACTTGGCCTCAAAAATATGGCCACTGCCCTGTAAGAAAATGAACGGCATTGGCCCTAAATCCAATGACAAACTCACAGCATTTGGTCTGCACACTCTGGGCGATATTGCCGCTTGCGACACACACTGGCTGATAAAAAATTTTGGCAAGAGCTACGGCGCATGGCTGTATGAGTCTGCACACGGGCGCGACGAACGCGACATTGTTACCCATAGCGAGCCTGTGTCGATTAGCCGAGAAACCACTTTTGAGCGCGACCTACACCCCAAACGCGACAAAGCACAGCTGGGCGAGGTGTTTACCAAACTGTGCGAACGGCTAGCCAGCGACTTAGACAACAAGGGCTATCAAGCAAAAACCATTGGCATCAAGCTGCGCGATGACACCTTTCAAACCACCACCCGCGACATCAGCCTGACCAAGCCTGTGGCAAGCGCCAAAGACATACGCCGCGCAGCCGGTAACGCACTTAAACGCGCCCCACTCAACCGCCCACTGCGCTTGCTGGGCGTCAAACTGAGTCGACTGGTTAAAACAAGTGATGTACAACTCGACACACCAGCGCCAAGCACGTTGGATTTGTTTGACGATGTCGATTGATTTATCAGCGCTCACCCACTGCCAGCCATAACATGATGCGATGCCGTGTCAGCAGGACATAACAACCCACCACCGCCCAATAATCAAGCTGCTGTGCGTCTAAACACCAGCCTGTCTGCACTTGATACGCTCGGCTCGAAGACATAGCCATCAGTGGCAAAGTCTTTGAGTTGCTCGGGCTTGGTCACGCGGTTGTCGACCGCAAAACGCACCATCATGCCGCGCGCGCGTTTGGCAGAAAAACTGATGACTTTGTAGTGACCGTTTTTAAGTTCTTCAAATGCACACGTCACGATGCGTGACTTAAGTACTTTTTTATCTACAGACTTGAAGTACTCTTCACTGGCCAAGTTCACCAACACGCTGGAGCCGTCAAGCTCGGCGCGCTGGTTGAAGTAGTTGGCAATGTCACTGCCCCAGTAATGGTACAAGTTGCTGCCTTTGTCGGTTGCCAGCCTGGTGCCCATTTCTAAGCGGTAGGGTTGCATCAAGTCTAGGGGGCGCAACACGCCATACAAGCCACTCAAGATGCACAAGTGGGCTTGCAGCCAATCAAGGCCGGCTTGTTCTAGCTCGACGGCGGCTAGGCCGTCGTAAACGTCGCCGTTGAACGCCAATACAGCTTGCTTGGCGTTGCTGGGCGTGAAATTGGGAGACCACGCTTGGTAGCGCGCCACATTTAAGCCCGCGAGCTTATCGCTCAAGCTCATGAGCTTGGAGACCTCTTGCGGGCTAAAGCCTTTGAGCGTGTCAATCAAGGTTTGTGCTTGCGGCACAAACAAAGGCTGGGTCGCGGTGGAAGTGGTAGCTGGCGTGTCGTAGTCCAGCGCTTTGGCAGGGGAGATGGCAAATAACATAACCACTAGTTTAATAAAACAAAACAAACTGTGCTGCTTGCCCTGTGTCTGGGCTAAGTTTCGCTGCGTATTCTCTAATTAACGCACATACCGCGTGTTTCAAGGCGTGCATGTCAAGACAGAATAACCCGGGTGTGCCCATGAACCCTAGCAAAACAACTTAGACAGCATTGTTCGCAACTTGGTGGACAACGGAATTTGCTACACGCCAGTAGGTGGGTAAATAGACACCAGCCTCAGCATTGAGCTCGCTCACGCCGTCATCAGCGTGCAAGACTGCTGGATCACCTTCGGCAGTTGAGCGGAACAATGCAGTGACGTCATGTTGACCTTCGATGTCTGCTTTGTTCGCAACATAAAAGTAGCGGCGGTTCGCTTGGGATTCACCGGCAAATGCATCTGTCAAGGATTGCTCGGTCTTGGAACCTTTTAAAGCTGGCATGGGAGTCTCATTCAAGTGTTGATGAAATGCCGCAAAGTACAACCCGTACATGATCGAACAAGCAACACGTCAAACACATAACACCGTCTAATGAACCTAATCAACCCCTTTGATTGGTTTTAACTATTGCGATAGAAATCCCAATAAACAAAAGCTTCAAACGCTACCGACTGAAAATTGAAGGCTCACACCCTACACAACGATCAACCATTAGAAACAAAGATTAGGCGTGCGGTTAAACCCTCACCCTGCTCTAAACTGGCATAGCAGCCGTATGAGAAGCATTCGCCAAACGTTGGTGTGCCTCACTGTTGCGGTCTAGTGGCAGGAGGCGGACGGCGCTCAGGTAGTGGTTGGTGAAGACGTCCAGGTAGTTGGCCAAGGTGCTGGCAGCAACTGGTTCTTGTGCCAGGGCCAGGCACAAAGCAGCTACCTCAGAGGTACAAAAATGGTCGTCGCGACTGGATCGGCGCAAGCGGTAATTGGACGACATGCCGGGGTGCAGACTCAGCACGGGAAAGGCGTCCAGGTAGGGGCTTTTGCGAAACATCTTTCTGGCCTCAGACCATGTGCCGTCTAGCAACACAAACAATGGGCGCTTGACTGGCCGCTCGTTCGACGGCTGAGCCTGCGGTGCAACGGTGGTGACCACACGCTCAGGCTGTACAAACTCAGCGGGGAACACCACATAAGGCTGCCATTGCGGGTCACGCAAAACAGCTAGCAACTGGGGGTCAACTGCTGTGCGCGCCCACGTAAACGCAAAAGTATCTGGCACCACATCGGCTACCAACCAGCCGGTATTGCTGGGCTTTAAGGCCTCAATGTCGCCCATGATCAAGCACACACCCGCATTCACAGCCAGCTGTGGACGCAGGTCGCATAGGCAGTGGCTGGCAACAAGGCGGCAACCGGCGCAGCGCACGCTGGCCGAGCCCCTGGCCAGGTAGGGCTTGGAGCTGGCGGCCAAGCGTTGGGTGCGAAGCGTGGCAACGGCATGGGGCTTTTTCATGGCATGAGTGTAAGGGCCAAGCCGCTGGTACACCAGACAGAAAAGGAAGGCGGACAGGCTATAAGACAGGTCGGCGCACAACTAAGAGGCGGCAACCAAACCTAGGCATCTCATGACGCTTGGCACAGGTCACATGTTTTATTACAATACATAGAAATTTCGCTTAGTACAACCGATTACGAATGAGTAAATTTTTTCAAACACAACCAACACTTAAAAGGCGTCCCATGACCCAGCCACTTGCGCCAGCGTTAGCCTCTACCAATGCGCGGCTTACAGCGCCAGCCCCATCCCCAGTACTTGGGCTGCACCACTACGCTTACCGAGCCAAGGATGCTGAAGAAACGCGCCACTTTTATGAAGATATTTTGGGCTTGCCGCTGTACCACATCATCCAAAGCGACCATGTGCCCAGCACGGGCGAGTACTGCCCGTACACGCATTTTTTCTTTCGCCTAAGCGATGGCTCTTACATCGCTTTCTTTGACCTTGGCGACGACCAAGCCGCCCTGCCCTCGCCCAACACGCCGGGATGGGTCAACCACATCGCGTTCTCGGTCGGCAACCTAGACGACCTGGCCAATATGAAAACCCGCCTGCATGCCCACGGCATTGACGTCATTGGCATCACAGACCACCACGTGTTTAAAAGTATCTATTTCTTTGACCCCAATGGTGTGCGCCTGGAGTTAACCGTACAACTGGCTTCAGCGCAAGACATGGCCAAAGACAGCACGCATGCACGCGCCCGTTTAAACGAATGGACTGCGCGTAAGAACGAATGGCGTGCTGAGCGCGCTGCCCATTCAGGTGTGGGCACTGCAACCAAGCTCACACCGCTGCACAACGACAGACCAGAGATTGGTTGAGGCAAAGCCACACAACATGCGTAATAACAACAGCAACTACACCAACCCGGCTTATAGCAATGGCTATGAATTCAGCGGTGGTGCAGGCTACGAGTTGCCCACCTACCCCTTTGTGACACCACCAGAACTGCTGGGTGCGCCGCCCACCATCTACCCTGTGGTGATTGTGGGTGGCGGTATGTCTGGGCTTACGCTGGCCGCGGGTTTGGCACAGTTAGGGGTGCCCGCTGTGATGCTAGATGAAGACAACACCGTGGGTGTAAAAGGTGCTTCATCGCGGGGGATTTGCTACACACAAAAGTCGCTTGAGGTGTTCGATAAACTGGGTATCTTTGAGCGCATCAAGGCCAAAGGCGTTGAGTGGCATATAGGGCGGACGTTTGCTGGCAACGACGAGGTGTACAGCTTCAACCTGCGCGACAGGGCAGACTTCAAACTGTCCAGCCAGCCACCGTTCATCAATATCCAACAGTTTTATATAGAAGGCTATTTGGTGGAGCGTATAGCCCAACTGGGCGTGGTCGATATGCGCTGGCAATCGCGGGTCAGTGCGTGCACCAGCAACGGGGACAGCGTCAGCTTGCAAATAGACACCCCTGAAGGCAACTACCAGCTCAATGCGGCCTATGTGGTGGACTGCACTGGCACAGGCACACCGTTTCACAAGTGGTGCAATATGCCTGTATCCAGCATCAAGCGCGACGACCGGTGGTGCATAGCAGACGTGCGTTTTAAAGTGCAGCCACCCACTGAGCGCCACACTTGGATTGAAGCGCCTTTCAACGACAACCGCGCCGTGTGGCAACACCTCATGGCAGATGACGTGTGGCGGATTGACTACCAAATGCGCCCAGACGACGACCCAGCCTACGTCAGCCGTGAAGACGTGTTGCGTGAGCGCTTGGCCAAACAGTTTGGCGCGCAGGCGGAATGCGAAATTGTGTGGGTAGGCCCTTACAGCTACCGCAGCCAACTGGTTGAACGCATGAATGCTGAACGTGTATTCTTTATGGGAGACACCGCCAAAGTGGTCAGCCCATTTGGTGCACGAGGCGGTAACACCGGTATCAGCGATGCCGACAATCTGGCTTGGAAAATAGCCGCTGTTCACCACAAACGCGCACCCGCCGCATTGCTCAACAGCTACCACCAAGAGCGCCACGAAGCCGCCAGCGTCAACGTGCAAGTGACTGCGCGCACCACACGCTACTTGCGCCCAAACGACGGCGCAGAGCGGTTGTTCAGAGACGCCACAATAGCGCTTGCCAAACAGCACAGCTTTGCCCGAGCGCTGGTCAATACGGGGCGAATGGCCGAAGCCAACCCTTACACACGCTCAGGCTGCTGTACCTACAACCACCCCTTGGTTGGGCGCAGCGTGCAAAACGTGGCGTTTACATGGTGCAACGGCCAAGCCGCACACCTCAATGATTTGCTCCGCTGGGCCAGCGGCAACTTGCTGCTGCTGTGGTTCGGCGATCTGCCCAAGACCAGCGCAGGCAAACTCGAAAACACGGCACGCATCAGTGGCGTACACGTGGTGCAAGTGGTGGGCAAGGCCCAACAAACCAGCGCTGTAGAAGCCGTTCATGACGCAACAGGCGGCTTGGCTGCAGCGTGCGGTGCGCAGCAATGGGCATTGATTCGCCCCGATAGCTACCTAGCCGCCACTGGCCAAGCCGCCAACGCCCAACTGCTCACAGCCATTGCCACCGCTTTAGCGCTGACCTAAAGGCCACGCCACATGACCCATATGACCACCAACATACAACTCAACCTTGAAGACGCAGATGGCTTTTACGAGCAGTTGTTAGACGCGCACCTAGACTTATCCGACAAAGAATCGGCCCTGCTCAACGCCAAGCTCATATTGGTGATGGCCAATGCCATTGGAAACAGCGCCGCATTGGCAAGGTGTTTGGCTGCAGCCAAGGCTTAACCCCACCACACAAGCCGTGCTCAATAAACGGTGTACCAGCAGCAACGCCCCACCGTTTAAAATCAAAGGTTGAGCAAACCACACCCTAGCAAAGCCATTTATGAACGCGCCCACGAACGACACGCCTGACACCACCGCAGCCCCCGCACAACCTGGTTTGGAGTCTTTATCTAAATCGTTTGAGCCCGCTGCGATTGAAGCCCACTGGGGTCCCGAATGGGAAAAAAGGGGCTACGGCGTGGCCGGTCACCGTGGTACTGGCCAGGCCAAAGACGGTGAAAGCAGCTTTGCCATTCAGTTGCCACCGCCCAACGTCACAGGCACGCTGCACATGGGTCATGCGTTCAACCAAACCATCATGGACAGCCTGACGCGCTACCACCGCATGCTGGGCAGCAACACGGTGTGGGTGCCGGGCACCGACCATGCGGGTATTGCCACACAAATTGTGGTGGAGCGTCAGCTGCAGTCTGAAGGCATTAGCCGCCACGATATGGGGCCAACACCTGCTGATGCGCGCAAGCATTTTGTGGCGCGAGTGTGGGAATGGAAAGAGCAAAGCGGCAACACTAT